>CAUSLO010000005.1:0-42940 GCA_963532875.1 uncultured Clostridia bacterium
CTCGGCACTTGCAAGGTATTTTTTTGTTGAAATGGTTTTTTAATTGTGTTAATATACCAAAAGATTTCACAGAGGAGGCAACAATGCCAAATATTAAATCAGCTAAAAAAAGAGTTTTGGTTTCTCAAAGACAACATCAAGAGAACTTAACAAAAAAATCTAGAGTTAAAAATGCTATTAAAAAGTTTGATGTTGCAATTAAAGAAAACAATGTTGAATTAGCAGAAAAACTTTTACCAGAAACCGTTTCTCTAATTGATCGTGCTTGGTCTGATGGCGTATATCACAAAAATACTGCTGCAAGAAAAAAAGCATCTTTAGCAAAATCATTAGACAGAATTAAAAAGAAATAAAGGGTTTTATTGTTGTAAAAGTTCTTAAATCACGGTGAATCCAAAATTTGGACTCACTTTTTTTATATAATCCAAACTATCTGTTTATCTTGATTGATTGTGCCCCAACGTCCATCTTGTTTTACTTTTGCTTCCCCATTAACAAATGCCGTTGCTGCATCGAATTCTAAAGGGATAACCTCTTCTCCCTCTTTGTTGATATATCCCATTTTGCTATCACGTTCTACCACCGCATATCCTTCTGAAAAACTAAAAGCCATATCATATTTTGCTTCAATTGCCATATCGTTATTTTCGTTTATATATCCATATTTGCCGTCTTTTGATACACATGCCAACCCTTCTTTGAAATATGAAATTTCATCATATACTGGTTCAATAAAGATTTTTTTAAACCTGATTAATCCTTCTTTGTTCCCTCTATATATTTTGCCCCATTCGGATTTTTGTTCTGGTTTTTGAGCATCTTGTTTTTTTGCCTCTATAGTTACATTCATCTTAGGCAAGGTGTCTTCTGCAAAACATGCTTTGAATAACTCTAGTTTTTTGCTGATTTCTTGAAACATTTCTTTGTTAAAGCCTTGAATTCTGAACATGTCTTTTTTAGTTGATATTACTAAATCTCTTATCTTTATTTTCTTACCAGTAACTAAAACCTCTTCTGTTCTTTTATTCAAACCTAACGCACGAACATCAATATTAACTGTGTCTCGACTATACTTAGACAAAATTTTGTCGTTTTTACTTTGGTTATTATTTTGATTTGGTTTATTTTTTCTCCAAAACTTATTCTTGTTATTCTTCTCGCCCATGACTCAAATTATATCACAAACTGGTCATTTATTTGAATTTCAGATAGTTATTTAGACACGCAATATGGTACAGTTCAAATTTGTATGCTTTTCTAGAATACTTCAAAAAATTTTATTCAATTTCTCTAAATTGACTATGTTTATAATTTATATAATAATTAAAACATGCAAAAAGTCATCAAGAAATTCTATGTATTTGTGTTGTTGCTAGTTGCTAGCATTATCGCTATTTCATGCATAACGATAGGTAGCAAAAGTGCCCACGCATACTCTACTAACAAACACGCAACAATATATCCAAATTCATATTTCCCTATGGCAAAGATTACACACATTGCAAGTTCTGACGAATACATGACATATATCAATAATGAAGGCGACGACATTCAAATACTTGCACAGAAGAAAGGTAGCGATACATATATTCAGAAAAAGTTCTCAAAGACAACTCTAGCAGTTGGTTCAGAAGAATCTATTTATTACTATGTCGTAAATAAGACTTTAATTATGGCTGTATCAAAACAAAAGACGAAAATTCCAACATTCTATTCTTTAGCACTTGAAGGCGACAGTCAAATACCTACTCGAAAAGTTGGCATGGATATAGAAAACAAACAGAAAGATATGAATACCAACATCGTATCAACTGGCACAAGATTTGTTATAACTGATTACGATAAAAACGTACAAAAATATGACGAAAATTTGAACCTTGTAAACAAAATAAGGCTTGAAAATAATTTGAGTGCTGATGGGTTTGCATTTGTTGGAGAAAATAAATACTACTCTTTATCACGCGAAGGCAGACCAAATATAAATGACCTACAAGGATTTACTCCAGATATTGCTGATTCTGAACCACACGAATTAAGCGAAGATCAAGTAAAATCATATCAGTTCTTTGAAAATTTACGCTTTGGCAACTACTTATTTTTAAGGCATGAGAATGGAAAAACTTTTAAGCTGTTTAACATAGAAACAAAGAAATTTACTGATCTAAAACTTGGGGCAGATATTTTTGAAAGCAATTTTAAAATTGAAAACAAGAAGATGACCATTTTTGACAATCAGATTAAAATTCTAAATAACAACGAAGTTGTGTCGTATAACTTTGACGCAAATAATGGAACAATGACTCGTGCTGGTTCTCTATCAAACGCACCTGGTGCAGATAGCATTCAATCATTTGATCATCTAGTTTATTCAAAAAACAACTTCTATGTTGCAGACAACAAATCTAAAAAGATATATAAGGTTTCACTTAATTCGCTTGGAGAAAAAGAAGAGTTAGTTAATGTCGGTGAAAATATAACTCATATACATCACAATGGAACAAGTATTGATTACTCCACTAAAAACAAGGTATTTAGTTACAACTGGATTAGCCAAAAGCATGAAGAAGTATTGGATTTAAAGACAGAAACAATTATTAGTTTTGCAATAATCAAAGGCTATAAATATGTCCTAACAACGAAGGGTTTACTAAAGTATAACGAAAATAATAAAAAGGAAGATATAGTAACTGGAAGCCAATATAAACGTATGACATCTGTTAAAGGTGGTACTAAGTTATATCTGCTACGTGAAGGATATGTTGACATCGTAGATACTACAATTGAAGTAGGGAAAAACCCTATAATTAAAAAAGTTGGTATTGGTACTTTAGATGCGTCAAAACAAGTTAGCATGAAAACGGACTCTATTGGCAATATTTACTTAATAGAAAAATCTGGGAAAGTATCAAAGATAAAAGATACATCATATACAATCAGTACAAGTAACTATGACGTAAAAGGTACTGCTGTTGGTAGCGAACCAGAATTT
This sequence comes from uncultured Clostridia bacterium, assembly GCA_963532875.1. Lineage (GTDB taxonomy): Bacteria > Bacillota > Clostridia > Christensenellales > CAG-917 > CAUTUX01. Next base: position 2,990 of record CAUSLO010000005.1, read on the forward strand.
ACAGACATCGCTATTTCTGACGATACCGTTTATCTTGCAACAAAGAACTACTTAGCAAAATATACTGATGCGGAAAATAAAATAAATATTGCTGATAGTTCAATTCCAAATGCACTCGTTGACAAGCAAATTAAGTCGGATATGTCATACGACAAAATTAAATTCTACTCGCTTAAGGACAAGAAAGAACTCTGGGTATATAAGTTGAACAATTCAAATGAGGATATTATACGAGTTGAAAAATCAGATATTATCATGACCTTCGGAGTATTTGCTGAAGGCTATACATATGGTGTATTAAATGGCGAACAAGTTAGATATAAAGATGAACATAACGCTTTACAAGAAATCGAAACGAAATACTTTCCTAAAAATACTAAGAAACAAATCAAGGCAAATTATTTAGGAAAGACGTATCATACTGATGCCGTCGGTACTAAAGAACTATTCTCTGGGGCTGTTGTTGAGTGCATACTTACTTGTAAAGGGTTAAATAACTTGTGTTATGTAAAATACAAAAACGAATATATGTTTGTTGAAGAAAGCAATTTAACTCCTATCATCGACTATAAGGACTCACAAACAAAAGGGAAAGGCGTCATCCAATCTAAAGAAATTGGGAAACGTATACCTCTATATTCTGAAGCCTCTACTTCTTCTGAGATTAAGACAATGTTGGTTGACGGTACAAAGTACAAACTAATTGAAGAAGAGAATGAATTTTATAAAGTTTTAATAACTGAAAACGGAAAGAACAAAACTAGAACGTATGGTTACGTTTTAAAGTCAAATACCATTAAAAAGGGATTAACTCATACACAAACATTAATTATTATCGTAAGCATACTTAGTGTTGTTGGTATAACGATATTAATTTTAACAACTATTGCAAGTAAGAAAAGATATTAGTCTTTAGCAATCCTTTGATATTTAGTATTTAAATATTTTGATAGATATTGCTCTAGCAATTTAATTGCGTCATTTGCGTTGTTGATTCCAAAGATAATGTCTTTATCAAAATTCTCTACTCTCACTCTCTGATCAAGTCTTGTATCGGCAACCTTTGCACTCCATCCATCAACGTTTCTTGTCGCCATTATCATCTTACGTAATGCCCAAGCGTTACAGATTTCACACATTGTCCCTGAGCCACCACCAACTGCAATAACTGCGTCAGAATTGGCTACTATTACATTTCTAAAGACATCCAAACCTGTTGCTACAACTATATCTGCATACTCGTTTGTTACGCTTCTGTCAAACATCGGTGTAATTGCTATTGTGTCTCCATCAACAGTTTTTGCTGATGACTTTGCACCTTTAAATGCTGCTCTCATTATTCCATTTAATCCACCAGAAGCAACTCTATATCCGTTGTCAACTAATGCCTTACCCAAATTAAATGCCATTTCATATTTTGGGCTACCTTCTTCTACTTTTGAATCGCCAATTATTGAAACAAGTTTTCTCATGTATTCCTCTCTATTTTGTGATATGTGTATCTTAGCATATTTCAAATAAATAGTAAATATGCATTTTTAGGCATTCTAACCCACTCTTTTTGCAAGTTGTTGAGATGAGACTGTTCTAGAAGGTGGAATTTTTGATAATTTTGCCATTTGGAATTTGCTTGAAATACGTGTATTTATTTGACTTTTTGATGGTTTTAAAATTATAATTAGGTTTAGTTTTATTAAACTTTAATCTTATTTTAATAAAACTTAAGGATACAATGGATATTGGTAACAAAGTTAGAAATTTAAGACAACAATGTGGATTGACTCAAGAAGAGTTAGCAGATAGATGCGAACTCACAAAGGGCTATATTTCCCAGTTGGAAAACAACTTGACATCACCTTCTATTCAAACATTGACTGATCTTTTACAAGTTCTTGGGTCTACTCTATCAGAGTTCTTTTCTGATGAAGTTGAGCAAGTTGTATTCTCTGAGGAGCACTACTTTATAACCGAAAATGAAGGACACTCAATTAAATGGCTTGTCCCAAATAGCCTTAAGAATGAAATGGAACCTATTCAAGTATCTATTAATCCTGGATGTGAATTAAATAGAGATATGGCTCATGAAGGTGAAGAATTCGGCTATGTTCTTGAAGGACAAATTCTCTTATCTCTTGGCAAAAGCAAATATCAAATTAAGCAAGGCGAATCTTTTTATTTCAAAGCAACCAAACCCCACTCCATTAAGAATAACGGTTTGAAAATTGCTAAGTTAATTTGGGTAAGTTCACCACCAACTTTTTAGAGGTACTATGAAAAATCAAACTTTAAGTGAAGACAATATAATTGAACTTAAAAATGTAAATAAATCGTATGATGGGAATCTTGTAGTTAAGAATGCAAGTTTTACAATTAAACGTGGCGAGTTCGTTACATTCCTAGGCCCAAGTGGATGTGGGAAGACAACTACCCTACGTATGATTGCTGGGTTTGAAATGCCTGATAGTGGGTCTATTATTTTTGATGGCGAAGACATAACTAATCTTCCACCACATAAAAGGAAACTAAATACAGTTTTCCAAAAGTATGCTCTATTCCCACACTTAAATGTTTTTAACAATATTGCTTTTGGTCTTAAGTTGAAAAGAATTCCGAATGGTATAAAGGTAAATCGAAAGGGTATTGAGACTCCGTTGTTTAGAAAATACACAAAAAATGAAATTAAAGACAAAGTTGATAAGGTTCTAAAAATGGTAGACCTTGAGGATTATGGTCACAGAAATGTCTCTTCTCTTTCAGGTGGACAACAACAAAGAGTTGCAATTGCAAGGGCTATAGTGAATGAGCCTGAGGTATTGTTACTTGATGAACCATTAGGTGCTTTAGACCTAAAAATGCGTAAGGATATGCAACTTGAACTCATTAATATCCATAAACAACTCGGTATTACTTTTGTTTACGTTACTCACGATCAAGAAGAAGCCCTAACTATGTCAGATAAAATTGTGGTTATGAGATATGGTGAAATTCAACAAATCGCTACTCCAGAAAAAATATATGACGAACCTGCAAATGCTTTTGTTGCCGACTTTATTGGCGAAAGTAACATTTTGTCTGGAACAATGCTTGAGGATTTTAAGGTTGAATTTTGCGATACTGTGTTTGAATGTGTTGATAGCGGTTTTAAAAAGAATGAGCCTATTGACGTAATAATAAGACCTGAAGACTTAAAAATTAAGAATTTAGATAGTAAAAATAAAATGGCTGAAGCCGATGTACTCTCTTCTGTATTTAAGGGCGATCACTATCAAATAACTTTAATCATGAATGGTAATGAATTAATTGCACATGATACTGAAGATTATTCAATTGGTGAGAAAGTTGGCATATATATTAAGCCTTTCAATTTACACATCATGCCTAAAACAAGAATCATAAATGAACTTGAAACTGTTATGCTTGATGAAAATCTCGTTGAAATTTGTGGTGAGAAATTTGAATGTATTTCTTCTTTACCTGCAGATACAAAGGTAACAGTATCAATTGATTTTGATGACATCGAAATAACTGACGATGCTGACGATGGTATAATTTCCGCTAACGTTATCAACTCCATATACAAAGGCAGTTACTATCAGTGCTTATTGAGAACTGATGATAACTTTATCTTCTTTGCTGATACTGATGATGATTGGCTAAAGGGCGACAGAGTCGGAATTAACATTGCAAAAGACAAAATAATTATTGAGGCTATTGAGAATGAAGAAAATCAAAATAACTAAAAGAGCCTTAAGTTATCCATATATCCTCTTCATGTTGATATTTATAATATTACCTTTGTGTTTGATATTGGTTTCTGCATTTCTTGATGACAACAAAAGACTTACTGGTGAAAATTTTAAATTATTTTTCACTTCTAGTTCTTCATTCATTATATTAGGAAATTCGTTACTTGTTGGATTAATTACCTCTGTACTCTGCTTGGTAATTGGATACCCTATTGCATTCTTCTTGGCTAAATTAAAGTATGGAAAGATTTTGGTAATATTCTTTGTCATGCCGATGTGGGTGAACTTTTTGATTAGGACTCTTGCAACTAAAACAATTTTTATGATAATGAATGTTAAACTTGGAATTGGAACTGTTTTGTTTGGTATGGTTTATAACTATCTTCCATTCTTTATACTGCCTCTATATAGTGCACTAAACAGTATTGATAAAAGTTATATTGAGGCTGCAAAGGATTTAGGGGCTAACAACTTACAAGTCTTTACAAAAACAATTCTACCTCTTTCTTTAGACGGAATATTCACTGGATTAACAATGGTATTTATACCAACTATATCAACCTTTGCAATTTCACAAATTCTATCAAATGGGAAGATTTTCTTATTTGGGGATTCAATACAAATGTCATTTGATCAAGGATTATATGGAGTTGGTTCAATAATGAGTATTCTCATGTTAATTTTTGTAATCTTATCTAATCTAATAGTTAGGGTTACTCGTGGCAAAAACATACAAGGGAAGAAGACAATATGGTAAAGAAGTCAACTAAGGTTTTTGAACAAATTTATTTATATTTCTTCTTGGCAATTTTGTATACCCCAATTTTGGTTATAATTGCATATTCATTCTCGAATAGTTCTAGTTTTAATTTTTCAAAAGGTTTTTCCTTTGGGGCATATAAGGCAATCTTTACTGGTGATAAGTCGCCTCAACTATGGCAAGCAATTGGCAATACATTTTTAATTGCTTTTTCATCATCTATAATCGCTACTCTAATTGGGGTCTTGTCAGCAATCGGAATTTTTGCTCTCCCTAAAAAAATACGAAACATGGTAGAAAACGTTAACCAATTCCCTATAATAAACAGTGAAATAGTTATGGCAGTTTCTCTTATGGTCTTCTTTACAACTTTTGCGTTTCCTGAAGGCTATTTAAGATTAATTTTGGCTCACGTAACTTTCTGTACACCTTATGTAATCTTATCAATTCTACCTAAACTAGATACTTTAGATTCAAACATCTACGAGGCCGCTCTTGACCTAGGGGCTACCCCAGCAACGGCAATATCTAAAGTTATAATCCCTGCAATTGGACCTAACATCGGTTCAGGTTTTATTCTAGCATTTGTTCTATCAATGGATGACTTCATTATTACTCAAATAAATAAAGGTGCCACAACAGGTATTCATACTCTATCTACCTACATATATTCAGATGCAAAAGTACAAGGGTTAGAGCCATTTTGGTACTCTATATTCTCAATCATATTTATTTTAATGATTGCTACCTTGTTGACATATCACTTAATACGAATGAAAAAAGAACGCAAAAGAAGGCTGGCGTTATGAAAAGATTGTCCGTAGTCCTAGTAGTTATTTTAGCAATCTTTACATTAGGGTGCACAAAGAAAGCCCAACCTACTAAATTACCAGAAAATAGTTTATACATATACAACTGGGAAGATTATATTTCAGAGGACGTGGTTAAAAACTTTGAAAGTTATTATGAGAAAAAATATAGGAAGAAAATTAATGTTGTCTACACCACTTTTGATACAAATGAGACAATGATAACTAAGGTCACAAAAGACTCCGCAAGCGTTGATCTAATATGCCCTTCTGAATATGCAATTGAGAAACTTTCAAAAATGAACTTCTTAGAAAACATTTCAGATTTACGTACAAAGTATGGTGCTGATAATTTAAATAACATTGACAGCACAATATATAACAAGATCAAAGAAAACTTTGGTACAGAATTCACGAATTATATGGTTCCGTATATGTGGGGAACTCTTGGCATTCTATATAACAAACAAGTTATAAAAAACATAGAAGATCTTGGCTGGGGTGTACTATGGAACAAAGGGAACAATCCACAACTATACAACAAAATTTTATTAAAAGACAGCATAAGAGACACATATGCCGCTGCTCTATTCTACATAAAAGAACAAGGCAAATTACCAAAAAAATATAACGACCTAAGTATTCAACAATTAATTAATACAGTAGAACATGACTTAATAAAACTGGTTGAAAAAGAATTGGTTGCACAAAGAAAAGTTATCAGTGGGTACGAAGTTGATTTTGGTAAGGATGATTTAATTAATAAATTTGCATATGCTGATCTTGCTTGGAGTGGCGACGCAATATGGGCAATTTCTGAAGCCCCTAAAGGTCAACTAGATTACTACGTTCCAAAGAGCGGAAGCAATGTATGGTTTGATGGTTGGGTAATACCAAAGAACGCACAACATAAAAAACTAGCACTAGAATTCTTAGACTATATTTGCAGACCTGAAAATGCAATTAAGAACTCGTTACACATCGGCTACACCTCTGCTGTAAATAAAGAACTAATTCAAAATAATGATGATGCTGTAAACTCAATCAAAGAAGCAGATATTGATCCTGATGAATTTTTCTCAAGTAATATTAGGTATCCAGTTATTAATGACTCACTTGGCATTATGAGAGACTTTGATAAAAAGAATACTGCTGTTGTCCAAATGTGGGAACGTGTTAAAGCAGGGAAAGAAACATCGTTTCAATTGTTATATATCTCACTTGGATTAATTGGTGTCCTTGCTTTGATAGTTGGAATTATCTTTTTAGTACAAAAACTAAATAATCAAAAGCGGCGTAATGTCATTAAATAAGTCTTGTAGATAACGATGTAGAACTGGATGAAATAATGAGTCATTTAGTTCTAGTATTGGTTCTAAAAAGAATAACCTTTTATGCAACTCTTTGTGTGGAATTACTAAATCCTTTGTATTAATTATTTCTTCACCGTAAAGGACAATGTCAATGTCCAACTCTCTATCTTCCCAACGTACCTTCCTTACCCTACCTGCTTTCTTTTCAATTTCATGTATGTACTCTAGAAGTTCTTCTGGGGTTAGTGCCGTTTCAAGTTCTACTGCAGAATTAAGAAATGTGTTTTGAGCGACATCTCCATATGGTGCTGTCTTTATTCTCTTACTTTCTCTTACATTTCTAATTAACGGATGTTTCTTTAGTAATTGAACTGCAAAATCTAACATCTTGTTTCTGTCCCCTAAACTACTGCCTAAAGAAAGATATACAAGTGTATACTCAATGCTTTTTCTATATCCTACACTCTTAGGTTTTAGCCTCATTGGTGGATTTAATTTTTTTACTTGGACTGTAGTTTTTTGGATCTCGAAATTCTTGCAAATTTCTATCAATATTTCTTTTGCTAGTTTTTCCAGTAGATTGAAAGAGTTGCCCTCAACTGTCTTTTTAACTAGTTTTGTGACTGCACTATAACTGACTGTGTCTAAAATATCGTCTGTATCCTCGCCTTTTTTTGATGTTGGTTCAATTGTTAAAGATATTGAAAATGGCTGTTTATTTACCTTTTCCTCCTCATTAACTCCGTGTAAAGCCATTATTTCCAGGTCATTTATTACAATTTCGGCTGTTTTTTGTAACTTTTTACAATTATTCATCTAAATTATCCCCAATACTGTACCGTTATTTTTAACATCATGTACCCTAACAAAAAGGACTCCCTTCTCCTTCGCAAGCAGTGATGTTTGTATTGTTGGCTGTAACCTATCCTTAATATCTCCACCAAACATTGACTTCATTGATGTACCTAGCAAGAATGGATACTCAAAATGTTCAATTAGTTTTTCATAGTTTTTCAATAACTCCCAATCTTCAACGTTGCTTTTGTTGAATCCTATACCACCATCTAAGAGAATTCTTGATTTGGATACTCCAGAATCAAGCAATAGTTGTATTGCATTTTCAAGCCCCTTTATCTTGTCTTCAAATAGATCGTCGATTGTACTCTTTCTTCTCGTATGCATTAAACATATTGCGACATTGCTCTCTCCCACTACTTTTGCTAGCTGGGTATCCTCGAGCATGCTTACGTCGTTAATCATATCTGCACCTTCTGATATGCATGCTTCGGCGACCTCTGGATAATATGTATCAATTGAAATTAATGCTTTTGTCTTTTTCTTAAGTTCTTTCACTTTAGGAATTAATCTTGATATCTCTTCTTTTGCTGATACTGGAATGTGCCCGGGTCTCGTTGATTGTCCACCTAAATCAATTATTGCCACACCATCAGAAAGCATTTGCTCTGCTCTTTGAATTAAGTCTGAATCCGTTACTCTGCTATCTGAAAAGAAACTATCTGGCGTTGCATTTAAAATGCCCATAATGTGGATACCATTCTTGAATGTCTTGTTTCCAATTTGTAAATTATATTCTTTCATTGACTTATCCTTTACGTAAAAGTTCTAATACTTCTTGCTTGTTTATCTTCCCTAGAGTTTGAGTTGTAACGGTTTTTGTTCCGATCTTGTTAACTCCTCTACTTGTCATACATGTGTGTTCTCCCTCTACCAACACGAATACTCCTGGCGTATCTAGATTTTTCTTTATTGCTTCTGCAATCTGATATGTCATTCTTTCTTGAACTTGAAGCCTACGTGCGAATGTTTCAACTGTTCTTGCTAGTTTTGATATGCCAACTATCTTCTTGTTTGGAATATACGCAATGGTTACCTTCCCAAAGAATGGCATTAGGTGATGTTCGCATAGGGATGAAAATGGAATATCTTTTTCAATTACAATGTCGTTCTCTAGTGAAACGTCGAAAACTTTTGATAGGTGCTTGTCTGCCGAATCAGCATACCCCGATGTTAATTCGTCATACATATTTGCAACACGTTCTGGGGTTTCTTTAGTTCCTTCCGTCTTCTCTATATTTAAACCTTCTAGCAATAACTCAATTGCCTTTTTAACTTTTTCTTTATCTATCATTGTTTCTCCAAATCAGAAAATATTGTAAGTGAACCACAGACTACAACTTCGTTACATTTACTTAATGCCAATCGTATTCCTTCTTTGATTGTTTCTGAAACTTCAACATCTTCGTTGTATTCTTTGCATATTTCTGCTAACTCATTTTTGTCTAGTGCTCTAGGCGAACTACTTTGTATAACTACGAAAAACTCCGCTACTTCTGAAATTATTTTTGCGATTTCTTTGTACTCTTTGTCTTTCAATACTCCAAATACAATGCCTACATTTTTATTCCCAAAAGTTCTCTTAATTGAAGTTACTAAAGACTTTGCCCCATCCACATTGTGTGAACCGTCAAGAATGAGAACTTGATCTTTTTCTAGGGCTATGCCATAGGTATTGTCTTCACCAACAACTTGAAATCTTGCTCCCCACTGAGTATTGAATAACCCATCCTTAATGTTGTCTTCAGATATCTTTGCTCCCCCCTCAATAAGTGCTCTAGCAATTAATATTGCCAAAGATGCGTTCTCCATCTGGTATGAGCCAAGCAATTTGATTTTATATTTACTTCCTTCATACTCAAACTTTTGATATTCAAGATATTTAACAGAAATCATCTTTGATTCTGTTGTGTATACAATTTTGCTTTTTGATTTCTCAAATACTTTATTTAAATGCTGGTTTTGAAATGTTGTATATATGGTTCCGTTAGATATGGCAATTTTTTCTTCTGCTATCTTTTCAACAGTATCCCCTAGCAACTGCTGATGGTCTAAGGATATTTTTGTTATGGCTGAAATCGCTTTTTGTTTTATTGCATTTGTTGCATCCCAACGCCCTCCCAGTCCAGTTTCAAGAACTACATAATCCACCTTTTCATTTTTAAATAAGACTAATGCAACTGCAGTTTCAACCTCAAAGGCTGTTGCTTTAATTGAATTCTTTTTCATGCAATCTGTTACGGTTGTGAACGCTTTTGCAATTTTATCTTCTTCCGCTAGTTGCATGTTAATTTGAAACCTTTCTCTGTATGTGAAAACTGAAGGCGAAAAGAATGAGCCAACTTTATATCCAGCAGACATTAAGATGTTGGCTGTAAAGGCACAAGTTGACCCTTTACCATTAGTTCCTGCTATGTGAATAATTTTATACGCTAACTCTGGATATCCTAGTTTGTTGAGCAGTACTTGCATTCTTTCAAGCCCATACTCTGACCCTACTCTTTCTAGATTTGTAATGTATTCTATTACTTCTTTAAAATTCACCTGGCTCCTCGTAGTATACTGTCTCTTGTGCCTGATATACTGCTTTCGATCTAGGTGTCTTTAGAAGTAGGACAAATGCACCTATTATCATTCCACCAACTATGTTGCCTAAAGTTACAAGAGCCATATTGCTTGCCATTCTTCCGACTAATCCTGAACCAATCTTGGTATAGAAAATTAATGAATAATAGAACATATTTGCAACACTGTGCTCATATCCTAGCAATACAAAAATCATTATCGGAAACCATATCATGAATGCTTTACCAATTACTGATCCTGAGAAATATGACAATACTACTGCCCCTGAAACAAGTATGTTACACATGATTGCTTTTAAGAAAATAGCGAAGTATTTGTCTGATAGTTTTGTAGCGGCAACTTGAACAAGATACTTATAATTTTCGCTATCCTTTGCAAATGCTCCTGTACCCCATGTGATTAGTGCAATTAGGATTGCCCCAATGAAGTTGAATAAAAATACTATCAATATATTTATTAAAAAATTACTTAAATATTTTTTCCTTACAATTGGAACGTATACATTAATTGTTGAACTGGTGAACAAATCTGCCCCGAAGAAAACTACTGGGATCAAACCAATTGGGAAAACACATCCGCCTAGGATATATGCAAGACTCTTCTTTGACACAGACGCTCCAACGGTTAGAAACGCAGCACTTCCTATTGCAATAAAGATACCTGCAAAAATTGAAAGCAAAATAGTCCTTACTACATTTCTAGTTAGTTTATGTTGTGATACTGAAAGCATCTGTTGAAAAACTTGATCACCTTTTACCATTCTCTCCCTCCGAAATATACTCTCGCTTTAAGACGTCAAACAATCCTGTATCTAATAATCTTACACCAGGAATAACTGGTAAAGAAATAAAAGATAACGTTAGCATCGGATCAACATTTGTATTGATCTTTAATTTTTTTGTTTCCTTTGTGAATTTCTCAACTCTCTTTATAATCATTTTACTAGATTCATCACTCATAACGCCACATATACAAAGTGGAATCTCCGCAGTAACTTTCCCATTTCTGACTAATACGTAGCCACCTTTAATTTCAATCAATCGGTCTACTGCAAGTTGCATATCTTCAACCTTATCACCTACTACAATTATATTGTGTGAATCATGCGCAACCGTTGTCGCTATTGCACCGCCTTGAATTCCATAGTTTGCCAAATACGAACACGATACATTTCCATTTTTGCCATGTCTCTCACATACAGCCAAATATACCCCATCGCTACTCTCTGACAACTTAGTTAGTATTTGATTATCAATCAGTTCAATGGCTAATTTTTTATCTTTCCATAACTCTGGTGTGAGTTTGAGATTTGATACTTTAACTGTATTCTCAAATGTCATTTTTACCTTTGCTCTCTTCTCTATCAGTCTACCTTTTGAAACAATACATTCGCCCTTTCTAAATACGTAATCAATCTTTGAATATTGGTCATGTGATACAACAAAGTCTGCATCGTATCCTACTTGAATCTGACCTTTATTAGGGATGTTGTAATGATGATATCCGTTGGCACTAGCCATTCGCACCGCTACCTTTTCATCCACTCCTAATTTCATAGCCAATGATATTGAGTTATTAATGTGCCCTTCTTTTTTGATATCGCCTAAATGTTTATCATCCGTACAAAAACAACAGAAATTTAGAATACTTTTGTTTTCTAACCTTGAAATGATATCAACTAAATTCTTTGCAGCACTGCCTTCTCGTATAAAAGGCGTTGCTCCCGATTTGATTAATTCTTCTACGGTTTCTGCTGAAGTTGCTTCATGGTCATTGTCTATTCCTTTCTGAATATATTTCCTAACTTGCTCTAAACTTAGCCCTGCTGTATGCCCATCTATTCTTTTGCCAACAAACGTCTTAATCTTCTTCTCAACTTCTCTGTCGCCTTTGATTAATTCAATATTTGCCATCACCTCGCCAAGAGAAACAATCTCCACTAATTCAGCATACTTCTTTATATCCTCTGCAGATATAACCCCTGCTCCATTTGTATCAAAAGGGGTGGCTGGAACGCATGATGGAATTGCGACATATATATCAAATAGAGCCTCTTTTGCAAGGCTTAAAAACATATCAATTCCCTCTGTACCTAGCACGTTTGCTATTTCATGTGGATCTGCTACAACTCCTAAAGTGCCTTGCAATACCGCTTCTTTAGAAAATTCTAATGGGGTTGCAAATGTGGATTCTAAATGAATATGCGAATCAAAAAAACCTGGCGTTAGAGTTTTTCCTTTAATGTCTACAACTCTATCTGCCTTAATTTTCTCATTTGAAATTTTCTGTATTTTGCCGTCAACGACGTATATATTGGAAATTTCTGGAAAATCACTAAGGCCGTCAATTATATGAGCATTTCTTATCTGTATGCTTGCCATATACCTAGTTTAGCACAATTTGGAATTGCTGAAGTGTATTAACAAAATTATTAATACATGAACTCCTGACTCAAAATTCTAGCCATGTAATATAACTTTTCATCAAACTTACGCTTAGTTGCTAATGCCTCTTCAATGCTTATGTCAAAGGTCTCCCCGCCTCTTGTTCCAACTGCTCTCCCACTTTGCCCTGTTGATATTACGTCTACTGCTCTTACTGCAAATTTAGTTGCTAGCAATCTGTCATTCATTGTTGGCATTCCACCTCTTTGCATATAACTTAATGCAACGTGGTTAACTGTTCTTCCTGTTGCCTCTGCAACCTTTTTCATAAGTTCATCTTTGATGTCTTTTTTACCTTCTGCTAAAACGATAACTGTTGAAGTCTTTCCGTTATCAAATCCGCACTTTACACAATTTGCCAATTTGTCAATGTCTACTGGTGCTTCAGGAACTATAACTGCTTCTGCTCCTCCACCAACTGCTGTATACAATGCGATATTTCCACTATCTCTTCCCATAACTTCTAGAACCATTATTCTGTCATGTGATGTAATTGTATCTCTTAACTTTAACATTGCATCTAAAACTGTGTTACATGCTGTATCAAAACCAATTGTGTAGTCTGTATATCCCATGTCGTTATCAATTGTTGCTGGGATTGTTACCACATTTAATTTTGTCTTTTTATGTAGACCAAGTGCTCCTCTAAAAGAACCATCTCCGCCTATAACGATTAAGTTGTTAATACCTTTTGATAAAAGGTTATCTGCTGCTTTCTTCATTACTTCTTCTTGAATAAATTCTTTACAACGTGCTGTTCTAAGAATTGTTCCGCCCAAGTGAACGCAACCGCTTACGCTACCATATTCAAACTTATGAATATCGTCTTTATATAATCCTAAGTAACCATGTTTAACTCCATACACTTCAAAACCTTCTCTCAATGCGTACCTAGTAGTTGCACGAACACATGCATTCATTCCTGATGCATCACCACCGCTAGTTAAAATTGCTAGTTTTTTTGAATTGTCTGTTACTCTACCCATTAAACACCTCTCTCAACGCAATTAATTGTACCCCTTTAAAGGCATAAACTCAACCTAAAAAACTGATGTTTTTTGCTATATTTGAAGCCCTACTTTCTGAATTTTACGTCTACAAAAACATCTACTCAAATCTAAAACTTCATATCAACTTGGGTCAAAAAAATTGACTTCAAGATTTGAAATCAAATTTGTCAGTTTATCCTTCAATATGCTTTATAAACTTTGCAGGCACTCCACCTACAACTGTATTCTTCTTGCTTCTTGCTCTAAGTGATGCATAAATTGATGTACATCCGAAGTTGCTGGAACTTCTGCCCCACTATCCATTATTTCTAGAAATTCTTTTAAATTCACAATTTGCCCTCTCGGTCTTATTATATTTTTTTAACTGCGAGAATTTAATACTTCCTTGGGTGATATTAGTTGCTACCCTCTTCTTTATCTTTCTTCTTTTTAAGAATCAAAATTACTGCTATCGCAACTGCAATTCCAACAATTAAAATTATAGAAACTGAAATACCTGCTACCCCACCTTTACTTAGGGCTTTTCTATTCTCAGGCTTTTTACCTGGCTTATTTCCTTTCTTTTCTTCTGTCTTAATTGTGTCATTTTCGTTAGGTTTTTGTGCTTTGAGTTCTATAACTGTTTCTTCATAATTATTTTGATTTGCTACTCTAAATCTTATTTCCCCAACTAAAGTCTCTGTTCCCTTATACTCCTTCCATTCGGTTGTCTTGTCATCAAAATATTCTACTTTGCTCCCACTTGGGAAGTTTACTTTGTTATCTTTAATTTCATATGGAATCTTTGCTGGCTTGATTGTGTATTCGCCTTCAATGCTATCTTTCTTATTTTTGAACTCGTAGTTGGCTACGTCTTTCAATCGAAACGTACATGTGTATGTACCAGCGTCTTTTGATTCAGGTGATTCTATCGTCCAATATTCGCTGGTTTCTGTTGGACTTTGTTTTTCTCCTCTATATGTGAACTCCTTTGTATATTCTGGGTTTGCTATTTCTTTTTTAGCAACACTTACATTTAACACATGTATGATTTTGTATTCATGGAAATAGAATGAAACTTCAACGCTTGGCTGGCTTGCTTTTAGATATCCCTCTGAGTTTTTGTACTCCACTGTTATGCCATCTGTGAATATTTTGTTCTCTCCATTTATTTTGGTTTCAATTTTTGAAATATCAAGTGTGTCTTCTGTGTGTAAATCGCTATTGTGCGTTACATGAATACCCTCTACTTCTGGTTCTAAAATATGGCATGTAACCTTGAAGACTTCGCCATTTGGGAATTTATAGTTTGGATTCTTGTGTGTAACCTCAACTTCATAACTTCCTATATCTTTTTGTTGTGCATTTATAAACTCATACTTGTCATTGCCTTTTGCAAAGTTCTGTATTTCTCCTGTGTATTTTAACGCTGTCTCAATTTGACTTCCATCAAAGCTGAGTTGCTTTTTTGATACAATTATGTCTTTTGAGACTGTATATTCTTTCCCCAAGTATTTGAGTATGAAGTTGATTTTTTTCATTCCATAGTTGACTTGATTTTCCACAACTCCTTCAAGAGTTACTACTGCGCTAGGGTTATTCTTTACAGTTACTTGATAATCATCCAACTTGACTTGATCTTCCGCTACATATTCTGTCTTGCCAGTTATCTCTAATTCTAAATCTGAAAAATTTACATTCTTCCACTTTGGTTCAATAAAAAATGAATATTGATATTGTTTTTTTTCTTCAGGGCTCATACTCTTTGTAGCATAATTGTTTTTGAAATATTTGAATTTCGTTAGTTCTGCTAAGTCTGCAATTTGTTTCGTTGTACCAGTTGACACATTAAAATCTTCTGCATCAACTCTATTTCTTAATTTAATTTGTTCTAGTTCGTGTGTCCCTTTATCAAATACGTCTAAGTTGAGTTTTGAATACTCTGATGTTGCGTCGGGTGAAATAGGTATTATTGGATCTATATTTGTTTTCATTCCCCTATCCAATACGTCGTCGTATAGCCCCCAAATTGCGGCAAACGTCATTTTACTATCTGCTTTTCTCCATATCAATCTGAGTGTGCGCTCAACTGTGCTGTTGTCGTTTAAGGTGAATACTATTTTCTTATATACAACCTTTTCTTCTTTTAGATCGAATGGTATTTCGATATCAACTTTCCCATTTACTAAAGTGAAAGGCTTCTCTCCTTTGCCGTCAAAGTTATATGACTTGATTTCTGAGTATAGGGTTGGTTTTAGTGTTAGTTGCCCTTTATCTGCTGTGTTGTTAAGAACAGTGATTGGCTTTTCTGAATCTACATGTTGAAATGCAGTCATATTAAAATCACCATTAAAACTATTTGCTGTTAGAAATTCTGCAAAATCAATTATGTGCAATTGCCTATACTGAATTTGTTTTCCTCCATTTTTTATGTATTCAAGATAGACGTTATAACTTTTTGACGATAACGAATTTAAATCTTTCTGGGCTACCCTAACCTCCTGTCCACCTTTGATGATATTAAATTTGTCAGTTACATCTTTTGATCCATCAAAAACTCGTATGGTTTGTCTCATGGCGTTTTCAGGGAATGTATATGTTATGTCAATTTTTTGATTTTTGCTGAAAATATTGTTTGTTTTAAATTTGCCTATTTCTGGTACGTAGTTCTTTTCTGTTGAATCCTTGTATTTGGCTTTGTTATCGAGTCTGTCTACAGCACCTCTTGTTGACGTTATCAACTCATTCAATTTATTGCTGTTCCACTTATATCCAAGTATGTCTAATGAATATCCGTCGTTCTCTACATATTTATATGGGACGTATAGAATTGAATCTTTATTTTTATGATAGAAATTGCTATTCATTGCGATGAAAGCACCCTTGTATGTTTGCCCTTTGTATTCGTATTGATACTCATCATCATAACCAATTAAAGAGATTGCATGAAGTTCAAGTGTTGAATTTTTCTGATGTTGTAACATCGTTGTAATTTTGCTATTAAGTGTATTATCTACATAATTGTATTTGTTGATTTCATAGAAGACAGAACTGCTATTTAAAATATGCTCTTTTATTGCTTTAACTTTGTTAGGGGAAGCATTGTATTCAGCCATATCAATGTACTTTGACAATCCCTTCATCTTTAGAGATTTAATATATTCGTATACTCGTTTTGCATTGCCATTACTAATCTGATATGGATTTCCATTCGCATAGAATAACCATTCGTATGGAAATTGGTTTTCAAACATTGGCAAACCATTTGGTCTATCGTCTTCTGGATCTTCGTCCTCTAAAGCATACCAATGTTTCCTACCTAGTGCTCCTCCACCTATTTCAGATATACCAAAAGTAAACCCCGCTTCAGAAAAACTAACGTACTCATTTAGTGTTTTTGCGTATAAAGTTTCTAAACTGCGTGTCGCTGCAAAGTCCCAACATAACCCCATTCTCTCCTGGTTTTTGTTTAGCAAATAATAATCGTCGAGCATTGAATAGTACTTTGGTATCCCATTTTGACCTGAGTTATCTGCGGATGCCGTTTTTGTTTGTTTTAATGTTAATATCGCTAACAATATTAATAGAAAACATAATATTGTGCTGTATAGTCTTGCTTTCTTCATTCTTTCCCCCACACTTGTTATGAATATTTTAACATGGGCATACAATGCTAAACTAACGAAATGAAGAATGGGGACTTGTGAAATTTATGTATAAAATGTGTAAAAAATAATTTTGTAATATATCAAAATTGACATTCGCTTTATATTATAGTTAGATAGTTATATTATTTAATTGAGGTACAAATTCTATGAAAAAATTTAATGTAGCAATCGTTGGTGCAACTGGAATGGTCGGCGGAAAATTCCTAGAAGTCCTTTCTGAAAAAAAGTTACCTATTGAAAATTATTATCTTTTTGCTTCTGCAAAAAGTGCTGGAAAAGAAGTTGATTTCTTAGGGAAAAAACATACAATCATTGAGCTTAATGATGAGAACATAAAGGCATTGAAGGGCAAAATTGATTTTGCTCTATTCTCTGCTGGCGGTTCTGTATCTGCTACTTTTGCTCCAAAGTTTGTTGAGATCGGTGTGGTTGTTGTTGATAACAGCAGTCAATGGCGTATGCATGACGATGTTCCTTTGGTAGTACCTGAAGTAAACCCAGAGGATGTAAAGAAACACAATGGTATAATTTCAAACCCTAATTGCTCTACAATTCAAGCAATGGTGGCTTTAAAACCTTTATATGATAATTTTGGAATTAAGAGAATTGTATACTCAACATATCAAGCAGTTTCTGGAGCTGGTGTAAAGGGATATACAGATTTAAAAGAAAATAAGACTGAAAAGTTCCCATATCCTATCGCATACAACATGATTCCACATATTGACGTATTCACTAATAACGGTTATACAAAAGAAGAAATTAAGATGATTGAAGAAACAAGAAAAATTCTTCATGATAAAAAACTTAAAGTTACAGCAACAACTGTTCGTGTTCCTGTATTCTATGGGCATTCAGAATCAATTAATATTGAATTCAAAAAGAAAACATCTAGAGAACAAATCATGGAAGTATATAAAAATGCTCCGGGTATCATCTTGAAGGATGACGTTAAGAACAACATTTACCCTACTCCATTAATGGCAGAAAATAAAGATGAAGTTTTTGTTGGAAGAATCAGAATGGATGAGAGCGTAAAGTCTGGTGCAAACATTTGGGTAGTTGCAGATAACATTAGAAAAGGTGCCGCAACAAATGCTGTTCAAATCCTTGAACTACTTATCAAGTTCAATTCGGAGGCATAATGTTTGAAGGGGCTGGCACAGCACTTGTAACACCATTCACAAAAGACGGAATCGACTTTGAATCATTAGATAAACTTATTGATTTTCAATTAGACGGCGGAATTAGAAATATTTTAGTTTTGGGCACTACTGGCGAACCTGCGACGATGACTCAAGATGAGAAAAAATCTGTGGTAGATTACGTTGTTAAAAAGGTAAATCACAGGGCAAAAGTGGTCGTTGGGGTCGGATGTAACTGCACCCAAAGCACAATTGATATGTGTACCCTATTTGATAACTCTGGTATAGAAGGGTTATTGGTAGTTACGCCATATTACAACAAAGCAAACCAAGAAGGCTTATTCCAACACTACTCAACTACTGCAAAATCAACACAGTTACCAATAATCGCATACAACGTTCCATACAGAACTGGTGTCAATATGTTGCCAGAAACATTCAGACGTTTAGTTGATAAACATTCCAATATCGTTGGCGTTAAAGAAGCAAGTGGAAATATGCAACAAATTATGGAATATATCAGTGTTCTTAAAGGTACTAACGCTATAGTACTTTCTGGGGATGATGCTTTAACTGTTCCAACTATTGCATTGGGTGGTTATGGTATAATATCTGTAATATCTAATATTATTCCAAGGCAAGTTTCAGAAATGACAAATATTGCGTTAAGTGGAGATATTAAAACCGCAAGTGAAATGCAACTTAATCTACTACCACTAATGAAAGAAATTTTCTGTGATGTTAATCCTATACCAATCAAAAAAGCGACCGAACTTATGGGACTAACTAACGGATTTTTAAGGTTGCCACTCACTAAACTTGACGCACCTAAAACCAAAAAATTAACAAATATATTAAAGGAGTTTTCGCTATGTTAAAATTAGGATTAATTGGCTCTTCTGGAAGAATGGGTCAAACTATATCGAACATTTTTTCTAACTCTGAAGATGTTTCAATCGTATTTGGAATTGACGCTAAACCTAACTTGGAAGCACCATTCCCAGTGTATTCAAAACTAAGCGATTGTGATGTTATTGCTGATTGTTTAATAGACTTCTCTATAGCTCCTGCAATTGAGGAAATCTTAGAATATGCAATTAAAACAAAAACAAATCTAGTTATTGCAACAACTGGTCATAGCGAAGAACAAAATAAGTTGATTGCCCAAGCATCAAAGAAAATTGCGATACTTAAAGCAAGTAATATGTCCCTTGGAATAAACTTGATTACTTCTCTATCAAAGACTGCAACTAAGTTTATTGGTAACGAATTCGATATTGAAATTGTAGAGACACATCATAACAAAAAACTTGATGCTCCAAGTGGAACTGCACTAACTCTTGCATCAGAAATTAATGAGTCAATGAATTCATCATTAAATTATGTATTAGGCAGAAACGTAGTTAATGAACGCAGACAAAAAAACGAACTAGGTATACATGCTATCCGTGGGGGCAGTGTTGTAGGAAAACATGATGTACATTTCTTTGGTCAAGGCGAATCTATTTGTATATCACATGAAGCCGAATCTAAAGATGTATTCGCACGTGGTGCTGTACGTGCTGCGAAATTCTTGGCAGGCAAAAAACCTGGCATGTATGACATAAATTCAATTATTGCTGAATGCTACTCAACTACAACAGTATCTTGCGAAGATAAAATTTCAATCTTTACAGTCCAATATACATTTGATGAATTTATATCTCTACTTGAAATTATCAAGGATGCTGATATAAATGTTGATATGATTAGCCAATCTGGCGAAAACGTATCATTCTCATGTTCTGACAGCGATGCTGTTAAATTAGAAAAAATACTTGATGACAAAAATTATGAATTAATTTCAAATCTAGCAAAGATCACAGTTGAAGGTCCAGCAATGGAATATAAATCTGGTGTTGCTCTTGAAGTTTTCAAAATTATAAAAGAATTTTCTCCAATTTATGCGACAACTACTTCAGAAACAAAAATTGCTTGTGCTGTAGATAGAAAGGCTAAAGATAAAATTAAAAAGAAATTATTAAGTAACTAGTTTTATTATTGTCTCATTGTATTACTTGTTGTAGGTTGTTGTAATTCTTGCATTTTGCTTCTAACAATATCTACACCGTTTGTTAACTGAGTATTTACGTCCCTTAGAATGTTGTATGAAACAAGACGTGCTTCATATTCTAATTTTGTGTAATATGCCTCTGCTTCTTTCATTATAGCGTTTGCTTTCTCTTGTGATTTTTGCACTATGTCTGATTCCCCTATCGCTTGCTGTGCTCTTGCAGTTGCTTCATCCATAATGTTCTCAGCATACGTCTTTGCAGATTGAAGAATATAATCTCTTTCACGTACTATCTTAGACGCCTCCCTAAATTCAGGTGGAAAGTTTGCCTTTAACTTTTCTACAACGGATATCATCTTTGCTTTGTTTAATACGATATCTTGTGAGTTTAAAGGTGCTTTTTTAGCCGTTAAAACGATTTGGTTTAACTCTTCAATTAATCCTTCAAAGATTTCCATCTTATTCTCCTCTGTTAGAATTAAGCAAAATTATTTTAGCATTTTCAGGTAAATTAGTAAATATAGAACGCTTCATTTCATTTTTTACATCTGTTGATGAAATATTCCGATATTCTTCTCCTATATCAATATATTCCGTCTCTATGTCATATTCTGCATTAAACTCAGCCACTTGGTCTTCATATTTTTTGTCTTTTTCATTTCTTATTCCACGTATGAACTTATTTATTCCATATTCTCTTGCTAACTCATATGCAAAACCGTCAAAAAATACTACTTCCACTCTTCTGTTGTCCTTAAATACGGCTTTTAGTGCTTCTAATCGGGTGGATTTATCAAAATCGTATTTTTTTGTTTCATTAATTAACATTGCTACCAATACTTCATCATATTTTGTCAGTGCATTCTCAACTATCTTAACATGACCAACTGTTATTGGATCAAAACTGCCAGGGAACATGACGATATCTCTTTTATAAATGAAATCAAGCTGCACTGATCCCATCTTTCTTATATCAACTTTATATCCTTTATTTAAAAATGAATAATCTGCGGTATTTGAATGTTCGTATACAATAACGCCGTTTTTTGATAAAAGGTCTTTTTCAATAATTGTTTTTATTGCCTCAATCCCTAGTTCGCTCTTATATGGTGGGTCAATGAAAAAGATATCTTTTTGTTCAAATAATCTTGAGAGATACAATCTGGCATCTGTCTTAACAATTGAAATTTTATCTTGAAACTTTGCTATGTTTGATTTGATGAGATTAATTGAGTCTTGAGATGAATCTATTAGAGTTACTTCATCTGCTCCTCTAGACATTGCCTCAATACCCAATGCTCCAGTTCCTGCAAATAAATCTATCACTTTTGCATTAGGAACTTTAAACTGAATTATATTAAAAATTGTTTCTTTAACTCTGTCAGTCGTTGGACGGATGTTATCCCCTTTAAAGTCTAAAAGTTTTCTTCCTTTATATTTCCCTGCAATTACTCTCATTTCTTATATATCTCTTTATCTGTGATTATCATATCTAATGGTATGTCGTGCTCTTCGGTTACTAAATTATGTATCTTCTGTTCTTCAAATGCTATTCCTATTTTATATCCGCTTGGATGCCTTTGCATAAACTTATCATAATATCCTCCACCATGTCCAAGTCTTTTAACTCCTTCAAAACCTAGCATAGGTACAATGATTAAATCTATGTCGTCAATTTCTTTTTCTCGTAAGTAAATGGGTTCTAAGATTGAATACTTGTTTTTAACTAACGTGTCGCCAGATTTATATTCTATTGCATACATATTCTTTTCTTTTGTGTATGGAACTGAAAGACGTTTATTGGTTTCAAAACAATAATTGATTATTTGTTCTGTTGAGACCTCTAGGTTAGTAGAAATATAACAAAATATTGAGTTAGCAGTTTTAAACCTTTCAATTTCTTTTAACTTTTCAAAAATTAATTTTGACTTTTTTTCGGGCTGAATTATTTGTTTTAGACGTTCTTTTACTTCATTCCTCTGTTGAGTTTTAAGTTCTTTATTACTTGTCAATTTTACTCAAAACCTCTTCTGCTAACTTCATATCTTTAGTCTTAAATAGTATCAAGCCTTTCTCGCCTCTGAGCGTGTGCGAATAGATGTACTCAATTTGAATGTTATTTGCTGAAATTATCTTTAGAAACTTTTGCAATGAGCCTGGTTTGTCATCTACTTCAAATGCTATAAGTTTTGTTTTTTTGTATGTGTATCCTTCAGTTTCTAACACCTCAGTGGCTTTTTTATTTTGTTTTGTAATAATCTTAACAATTCCAAAATCGCTATCTTCTGATACTGTTAATGAATCTATGTTAATGTCATTGTTAGCAAGCAATTCAATTAATTTATCTAGCGAACCTACTTTATTTTCAACAAATACTGCTATTTGATCAACTAACATACTCTCACCTACACTTTACGATTATCTACTATTCTTTTTACTTTATCACCATTAATCACAATGCTTCCTGGAGCTTTTAAAGTTATCTTTGCTCCCACACCTAAGTTGCTTATCATCTGTGTCTCAATGTTGCGACAAATCTTATTCATATCGCTTAAAGAATCTGAAAAATATTTTTTATTAATCTCTACTTGTATCTCCATTGTATCAAGATTGTTTACTCTATCTAAGACTATAAGGTATTTTGATGCATCAACTTCTTGAATACCAAACAAGACACTTTCAATCTGTGATGGGAATACATTAACTCCTCGCACAATCATCATGTCATCTGATCTTCCCGATACTCTTTTCATTCTAGTACAATTATTACCACAACGGCACTGTGCATGTTCAAGTGTTGTAATGTCTCTTGTCCTATATCTAATTAATGGCATCCCTTGTTTCTTAAGCGTTGTGAATACTAGTTCTCCTTCCTCGCCATCTTGTAGCGGTTTTAAGGTATTGATATCCACTACCTCTGGAAAGAATGCATGATCCCAAATGTGTAGCATCTCACCGTCATGACAAGAAATTGCAACTCCTGGTCCACTTATCTCTGAAAGACCATATATGTCATATGCTTTTATTTTTAACTTATCCTCAATTTCCTTCTTCATCTCAAGAGACCAAGGTTCGGCACCAAAGATACCTATACGTAATTTTAATTCACTTCTCTTGATTTTCTCCTTTTTCATGGCTTCATATAGCACTAAAGCATATGAAGGGGTACATGCTAGGACTGTTGCTCCAAAATCTTTGATTAATTGTAACTGTCTTAGGGTATTTCCTGCAGAGGCTGGAACAACTGCACAGCCTAGTTTTTCTGCTCCATAGTGTACGCCTAACCCACCTGTAAATAAACCATATCCAAAGGCTATATGTACTATGTCTTTGTTTGTAACTCCTACTTTTTCAAATGAATTTTTTACACAATCTGCCCAAACATCTAAATCGTTTTGAGTGTATCCTGCGACTGTTAATTTCCCTGTTGTGCCACTTGAAGCGTGCAACCTAACAATATCACTTATTGATGTTGCAAATGTTCCAAATGGATAATTATCTCTTAAATCTTGTTTTGTTGTGAATGGCAACTTAGATATATCATCTATGGATTTTATATCTTCTGGCTTAATGCCAATGTCATCCATTTTCTTTTTATAGTAAGGCAATTTAGCATATGCCAAATTTACAAGTTCAATTAAGTCCTTACTTTGTTGTTCTCTCTTTTCTTCCTTACTTATTTTCTCCATAGTTATATCCTACTTCTAGAGCCTTTAAATTCAAATCTATGAACTTTGGTTTAACCGTTTGTCTTATCGCTTCTTTTGCAATTTCAAAGTCAATTTTCATCATCTTAACCAATGCTCCAATCATTATGACATTTACAGCTTTTATATTTCCCAATTTCTCTGCTTCAGCCACTACGTCAAACATCAATGTTTTTTTAGTAGTCTTTTTAATTTCTTCGAGAATATCTTCTGGATATTCTCTCGCTCCAATAATAACTGGCATTGGTGCAATCTTTTGAGTATTAGCAATCATAACTCCATCCTTTTTGAGATAGTCGATATATCTAAGAGCCTCTAATTGTTCAAAAGCCAAAATTACATCTGCTTCCTTAATTCCTATTATTGGTGTGTTTACCTTGCCTGCAATCTTGACGTGGGTTACTACACTTCCGCCTCTCTGTGCCATTCCGTGCACTTCACTCAATTTGCAATCTTGATTTTGTAACGCTGCAATTTGACCCAATATTCTTGATGCTAATAAAGTACCTTGACCACCAACTCCAACTATTAAAATATTGACATCCATTATTCACACCTCGTAATGCAACCAAATTTGCAAACCTTTTCGCATAATGTACAACCAGTACACATCTCTTTATTTATAACTGCCTTTCCATCTATCTTCTGAATTGCAGGACATCCTAACTTTAAGCAAACCCCACACTTCTTACAGTTATCAACCTTAAATGGCGTATCGTATTTTGGCAATATCAATGCACATGGTCTTTGCATTATTATTACAGATACTCCTTCCTTCTCTGTCTCTTCTTTGATACTTCTTTCAACTTCTGACAACTCATATGCATCCACAACTTGAATTGACTTAACCCCTGCCGATTTACATACATCAATCAAGTTCAAGATATTTGTTTCTTCACCTTTCAATGTCTTACCTGTTGCTGGATGATCTTGGTGTCCTGTCATACCTGTTGTTGAGTTGTCTAATATCAAAACTGTTATGTTACTCTTGTTATATACTGCATTAATTAGCCCTGTTATTCCGCTGTGAATAAAGGTTGAATCGCCTATAACGGCTACGGTCTTTTTTGAACTATCTTTGCCTAATGCCTTTTCAAATCCATGTGCCATTCCAATACTTGCTCCCATGCAAAGTACAGTATCAACAGCTGAAAGCGGTGGTTGAGCCCCTAAGGTATAACACCCTATGTCTGCACATACCCTCATTTTCAATTTTGATAGAATATAAAAGACTCCACGATGTGGGCAACCTGCACACATAACTGGTGGTCTATTTGGCAAATCATATTGCTTAGATTTTGTTTTAATTCCTAGAACTTTTTCTTTAATTTTAGCTACTGTAACCTCACCTTGAATTGAGAATAAATTCTTACCTTCACATTGAATTCCTTTAGCCTTAATTTGAGTTTCAAAGAATGGTTCTAGTTCTTCGATAACTATTAATCTCTCGACTTGCTTTGCGAACTTTTCAATTAACTTAAATGGCATAGGATATACCATACCAAGTTTCAAGATTGATGCGTCTGGCAACGCATCCTTGACATACTGATATACAACTCCCGAACAAATAACTCCGATTTCTTTTGAGTTATATTCAACAGTGTTGATGCTCATCTTATTACAATCTGCTGCTAATCTCTTTTCTCTGTCTTCAACAACTAAATGTCTCTTTATAGCCGATGCTGGCATCATCGTATATTTTGAAATATCTTTTTGATATTCCTTTACACCAACCTCAACTCTGTCATTCAATTCAACCATACTTTGTGAGTGAGCAATTCTTGTTGTTTCACGCAAAAATACTGGAGTGTCATATGCCTCTGATATTTCAAATGCTAACTTTACAAAGTCCTTTGCTTCTTGTGATGAAGATGGCTCTAACATTGGTATATGAGAAGATATTGCATAAAAACGTGAATCTTGTTCATTTTGAGATGAGTGCATTCCTGGGTCGTCAGCGACTAAGATTACAGCCCCAGCATTAACTCCTGTGTATGCCATCGTGAACAATGGGTCTGCCGCAACATTGACCCCTACATGCTTCATACATGCCATACTTCTTACACCAGCAAACGATGCTCCAGCAACAACTTCTAAAGCTACTTTTTCATTTGGTGCCCATTCTGTATATATCTCTTCATACTTAGAAGCATATTCGCTAACTTCTGTAGATGGCGTCCCTGGATATGCTGCCATAACCTTTCCGCCAGCCTCATACATGCCACGTGCAATTGCTTCATTCCCTAGCATTATTTTTTTCATTTATTTCCTCATATTTTTATTTTATTTGTTGTTCTATTATATTACCGCAATACTTTTTACGTAACTTTACCTTCTCAATTTTCCCTGTAGCGTTTCTAGCTACCTTATCAAAAATTATTTCTTTTGGTCTTTTATATCTTGGTAACTCTTTAACGAATTCCTCTATTTCTTCTGTAGTTAGGCTCTTGTCTCTTTTTTCAATTATAGCAATTGCTATCTCTCCTAGTCTCTCGTGAAACTTGCCAATTACTGCAGCGTCCTTTATCTTTTCATTTTTTCTTAAGAAGTCTTCTATTTGAACTGGATATATATTCTCACCACCAGTTATGATTACGTCCTTTTTTCTGTCAACTAGATATATGAAACCGTTCTCCCTTTTCGCCATATCTCCTGTGCATAGCCATCCATCAATTATAGTTTCATCTGTTGATTTTTTGTCTTTGTAGTAACATACCATGACTCCGTCGCCTTTAACACAAAGTTCCCCAACTTCGCCATCTGGTATTACTTCTCCTTTGTTGTTTACAATCTCAACTTCCCAGCCAAATCCAGGAACTCCAATTGCACCTACGTGATCTATATTTTCAACACCTAAATGTACACATCCAGGTCCGATGCTTTCTGATAACCCATAATTGGTATCATAGTCATGATTAGGAAATACCTTCTTCCAACGTCTAATAAGTGATGGTGGTACTGGTTGAGCACCTATATGCATCAATCTCCATTGTTTCAACTCATACTCGTCAAGATCAATTTCTCCATCTTCAATTTGATCTAAGATATCCTGTGCCCAAGGTACTAATAGCCAGACAATT
Organism: uncultured Clostridia bacterium; assembly: GCA_963532875.1. GTDB lineage: Bacteria > Bacillota > Clostridia > Christensenellales > CAG-917 > CAUTUX01. The sequence goes on from CAUSLO010000005.1 coordinate 30,145, forward strand.
GTACATTTTTCCTTAGAAACTGTCTCTATAATCAACTTAGGGGATACCCCTTTAAGCAAAACTGCTGGTGAAGCACTAACCAAACTACCAAACCAGTGCATTTTCGCCCCTGTGTGATATAACGGTGGGATACATAGGAATTTATCTTCTTTGCATTGTCCATGATGTTTTTGCTCAACTATGGCAGCATGTGAAAGACTTTTTTGTTTATGTAAAATTGCCTTTGGGAATCCAGTTGTTCCACTTGAAAAATATATGGCGGCTTCATCTTCAAGAGTTAAATTAATATTTGGATTTTCTCTTGAGGCGTCCAATGTGAACTCGTCATATGGTATTGCGAAACTAGGCGGGTTTTTCCCTACGTGAATAAACGCCTTAACCTTTGTTTGTCTATCAAATATATTTTCTAATCTTCCGATAAACTGATCACCAAATACTAACAAATCGACATCTGCTAAATTTAAACAATACTCTATTTCATCACTTGAATATCTGTAATTAAATGGAACTACTATTGCTCCTGTTTTTAATATTCCAAAATATATTGGAAGCCATTCAAGGCAGTTGAACATCAGTATTGCTACTTTGTCTCCCTTTTTAATTCCATATTTTAAAAGGGCATTAGCGAATCTATTTGCTTCATCGTTGAATTGACCCCACGTGATTTCTCTTCTGCTAGATTGATTATTATCAACTACCAAAGGAAAATCTTTCCATGTAGTATGTTGGTGTTCTTCAATTTTTTCGCTTATTTCTATTAATGCTACTTCTTCTTTATAATTCTTTGCATTGTTTTCTAAGTACTTTGTTATTAACATATTCTACCTATTTTCTCTGTAATAATTAATTAAGCATCCGCTCAATATTATATCTTTTTCTTCGCTAGTTAAAGAATCAACTTTTAAAGAGATACTCTTCTTTACATTGTTTCTATACAAGATACCTTCAATATCTTGTATCCCATTCTTAATAACTTCACGAATATTTTTAACGACAACTATATCGTTTACCTCAAATGAATCTTCACTTCTAAATGGAATCATACCCCAATTAATTACATTTGAGCGATATCTCTTTGTTGCATATTCTCTCGCTATATTTGCTGACCCTGATAAGAATCTTTGGCAACTCGCTGCTTGCTCTCTCGCACTACCATCGCCAACCTTATTTGCATATATTGTGCTTCCAACTGAAACTTTATCAAGATTCAACTTCTCACTCTTAAGAACTGCAAAAATATCTTCATTCTTTCCATCTCTAACTTCTTTTGCTCTGCCTACATATTCTGGATCTTTTCTGCTCAATGCAAACTCAGCCAGTTTTAATGGATTACTACGATATGACGATGTCTCTCCGCTTGGAATTAATTCATCAGTTGTTGTTACTGGGTCATTTATCACAGATACAACTTTAATTGCTAGATTATCTTTTAATGCTTCCAATGTAGGAATATCTGTTATGTTTGGTCCAAAAACTATTTGTTCATCTGGTTGTGATTTACCAAATCCGTTATATATTCTATTTTTATATATTTCATCTTCGTACTTAAATGGCTTAAATTTTTCATCATAATCAAGATTTAATGCAGATGTTAATACCCCTCCATTCGCTGCTGTCGCCGCAATTGACCTACTATCCATCAATGCAACTGATGCAATCTGTCCATCTGTTTTGCTACCTTCTCTTCTTTCAAAGTTTCTTGTTGTATGCCTAATTGAGAATCCGTTATTGTTTGGAACATCTCCAGCCCCAAAGCAAGGTCCACAAAATGCAGGTTTAATTATTGCTCCCGCTTTAATTAAATTATCATAACCACCATTTTTTATGAGTTGTAAATTAACTGGTTGAGAACCTGGATATACCATAAAAGAAAATCCATCAGACCCAATCGACTTGCCCTTCATAATCTGACTTGCCGTCATTATGTTGTCATATGTTCCGCCTGAGCATCCTGCGATTACTGCTTGTGATACATAGATTTTACCATCTCTAATTTTATCTAATAACTTGAACTTGCCATCTTTAAATCCAAGCAACTCGTTCCCTTCCATTTCAACCTTTCCTAGTATCTCTTCTGGGTTATCAATTACATCTTGTAACTTGTATACATTTGATGGATGAAATGGCATAGCAATCATTGGTTCTGCTGTATTCAAATTGATTTCTATAACTTTGTCATATTCTGCACCATTCTCTGGTTTTAACTCTTTGTATTCTTTTTCTCTGCCAAATGTCTTTAGATACTCTTTTGTCTTTCTATCTGTTTGCCATATAGAACTCAAGCATGCAGTCTCTGTTGTCATAACGTCAATGCCGTTTCTAAATTCCATATCTAAATTAGCAATTCCGTCTCCAACAAATTCCAATACAGAATTCTTAACAAATCCATTCTTGAATACTTCGCCAATGATTAGCAAAGCAATATCTTGAGGCCCAACGCCCCTTCGTACTTTACCCTTCAAATTAACTGCTATTACTTTTGGATACTCAATGTCGTATGTTCTGTTTAAAATTTGTTTAACTAACTCTGGACCACCTTCACCGATAGCCATTGTCCCGATAGCCCCATATCTTGTATGACTGTCGCTACCTAGAATCATTTTCCCAGGTGCTGCAAAATTCTCTCTCATGTATGTGTGAATAACGGCTTGATTTGCAGGTACATATATTCCGCCGTATTTCTTAGCACAAGATAAACCAAACATATGATCATCTTCGTTTATAGTTCCACCTACACAGCAAAGCGAATTATGACAGTTGGTTAGCACATATGGAACTGGGAATTGTGTTAGTCCACTTGCTCTAGCAGATTGAATAATCCCAACGTACGTAATATCATGGGAAGCCAAAGCATCAAACTTAATTTTTAAATTTTGCTCTTCTGATGACGTGTTATGTTTTGCTAAAATCGAATAGGCTATTGTCTTTTTTGAAGATGCAATATCAGCATATTGATCAACATCAAAGAACTCACCATTTACATATATTTTCTTTTTATTTATTAACTCTATTGACATAATTTAATAATTATATACTTGTATATAAGATATTGTCAAAATAAGGTACTTGCTTTTTGTTTAATCTCTATATTTCAGATATTCTAATCCGTTAAATTTTGTTTTATACAAATTTAGACAACACTCTTTTATTTTTACATTAAATCATATCGTTGATATTATCTTCATCTGTTTTGACGGTATCGCTAAGCGCATTTACCTTTTGACTACTCTCTATCACTGTAGCGAATAATCCTAAGACTGGTATAAAGCATCCTATAACTGAGTAAATTAATGTAGGCATTTTTCTTTCTTTATTAACGCCATACACAACTGTTCCAACGATTTGAGCCATATATGATATTGAAAACAGAACTGATGGTATACATATTGCCAATAGGCTGATTATTTTTGCTATTCTGCTTAACCCAAAATCAGGGAATGAATCTTTATTTGCCGACTGTTCTCCTACAGAAGGAAATCTCTGATATATTTTGAGTTGTATCAGAAGGACTATAGTAGTGATTGTTGCAATTATGAATATAACTCCTGCTAAACTCATTAACTTAAATGCGATATGCTTTTTCTTCATATCTTTCATCAATTACTCCCATTCTTTAATTCGTTTATCGGCATGCTTAACAAGAATGCGTGTTTGTTTGCGTTTAAATTTTACTTTTTCTTTCCTAGCTTTTTGAGTTTCCCTTAGTTTTTCTAATCTTGAATCAACCTCAACTTTATCATCTATGTCATCTATCTGTCTTTGCTCTTGAATATTCGTGCAAGATAGATATGGATCGCAATTATTTATTGCAACAGATATATAGTATTTTTCAATTTCTACTTCTTCTACACTTTGAATGCAGTCTGGATGATCATGTTTAACTCTTGGTGTATCTTTAATAATCTGTGCCGCCTCTTCGCCAGTGTATGCTCTCGTTGGAAAATCAATAAAAATACAGTTGCCTCTACCGACATGTCCACATTTTGCTGTAACTACGTAATGTAACTTGTATTCTCCCATGAACTAATTCTATCACAGCGACAGAATGAAATAAATGTGCATTTTTTAGCGTACAGCACTGAAACAGCACCAAAAAAACACCTAAAAGAATTCATATCTTAAATTGCGATAACCGACATAATTATCAAAGGATAGTAAGTAAAACTAATATTTGTGATTTATCTCGCAAAACAACTAAAGATTATTCCGCAAATCATCTATATGCTCGCTATGTGAGTTTTCCATATTCCTTTTCTTAATCGCATTTAAAATTTCCTGTTCTTTGTAAATAGGAAAATGTGCAAAAAATGGTAAAAAGCATGCTACTATCGCATCAATTAGAACCTCTCTGTACCTTTCCACATTGAATGCATACGCAATAGTACCAACAATTTGAAGAAAATAAGTTAGTGCCGTTAGACTTAATAATACTATAGGCATTACTCTTAAAAAATTAACTAGACTGCTTGCATTAGTTCTTTTCATGATATCCCTAACGCCCATTTGTATCCTAACTATTTGCATTGTCCTAGCAACCCTCACTACAATTCCAAAAGCAATTGCTAACAATATAGTAATAACAGCAAAAAATCCAGCGTATCCCATAAACTTCAACCCTATGTGCAACTTCTTTTTGTCATTCATAAATTAATTTTATCACACCAACAGAATGAAATAAATGTGCATTTTTTCAATAGGTAATGGTTTGTGCAAATGCGAATTAAAAAAACTTCTAAGATATTCGGTTGGCTTAAAATTTAATTAATTATTTTATTAATATTAAATATATGTTTATTCTATTCAATTATTTACTCAATACTATCGGATTAGACAACCTTATAGCTTTAAAAATAAACGATTAGCATTATCTTATTGCAAGTTCAAAAATCTTTACTATATATTAAATCTTTACTTTTACTGCATCTAAATGTATACTAACTAATGATTTGGAGAATTTATGTATAGTTATCAAAGATTAGAGAAACTATTAAAACAAAACAACTTAAAAAAATCAAATTTAACTCACCTACTTAATATTTCTTCACGAACTATAGCAAAGATTGCTAAAAATGAAAAAATTTCATCTTCTGTCTTAACTAAACTGTGCAACTTCTTTTCTTGTACTGAAAAGGATTTGTACGACATAACTTCTGACAATCCTCTACTCAAACAATTAATAGACGAAAAGAATCATAAAATCTCTGGCGGAATATACCATGAACTCCAAATACGTATGACATACAACTCTAACCACATTGAAGGTAGCAAACTTGATGAAGAGCAAACTAGATGTATATTTGAAACTAATACTCTATGTAGTGATTACGCACTTGGCGTTGATGATGTCATAGAAACAGTAAATCACTTTAGGGCTATTGATTACTGCATTGATGTCGCACAAGAAGTCCTAACAGAGAAAATAATTAAACACATTCATTATTTGTTAAAACGTGGGACAAAAGATGAAAGCCTCTCTTGGTTTAAAGTTGGCGATTACAAACTTCGTCCTAACGTTGTTGGGGGTCGCAAAACAACAGATCCAAAAAATGTTGCACCAGAAATCCGCAATCTACTCGCAACATATCAAGAAAAAAAGATTGTAACTTTTGAAGATATTGTTGAGTTTCATTTTAAGTTTGAAAACATTCACCCATTTCAGGATGGGAACGGTCGTGTTGGTAGGCTCATTGCATTTAAGGAATGTCTAAAAAATAATTTAATTCCTTTCATAATTGAAGATAGAAAGAAAAACTTCTATTATCGTGGATTGAACGAATTCTTAGATGAACCTGGATATCTAATTGATACATGTTACGACGGTCAAGATTCTATAAAACACCTGCTTGAATACTTTAAAATTTTGTGATTTTGTCAATATTTTATTCAACTCAATTAAGTTAATATATTATCAAAATATTGTCATTACCACTTAAATTTGCTAATATATTGGCAATATGAAAACAAATTTTGATATAAGTGATTTTGTTAATACAAGGACTATAGAATCGGTAACTGCTGATCTTGTCTCTAGAATTAAATTAAGACGAAAAGAAGCAAAAATCTCTCAATCTAAATTGTCCACTCTTTCTGGCGTTAGTTTTGGCTCTATACGTCGTTTTGAAGAGACTGGTGAAATCTCACTCAAATCTCTAATAAGAATTGCTAATGCTTTGGATTACATAGAAGACTTTGACTTGCTTTTTAAACGCAAGAAATTAATTAATTTGAAGGATTATATAAATGCTAAATAAAGTTACTTCACTAACCGTAAAATACAATGATTTAATTGTGGGATATCTCGTTGAAACAAGTGAAGGTAATATTGTTTTTCAATACGACGATAATTGGGTTCTAAATGGGTTCTCTATTTCTCCTCTATCTTTGCCTTTAGGTAAAAAAGTATACATAAGTAAAAACGATATATTCTCGGGTTTATTCGGGGTATTTCAAGACTCTCTTCCTGATGGGTGGGGTGCTTTAGTTCAATATCGTTTTTTAGTTAAAAACGGAATAACTCCCGAAAGACTCACCCCCTTAACAAAATTATCTCTAGTTGACGCAAGTGGCTTGGGAGCACTTAGTTATCTGCCAACACAATTCGCAGAGCCTAACATATCCACTGATGCTAATTTAGATTCTCTGGCTTCTAAATCCATAACTTTATATGAAAACATATCAAACCAACTCGACCTAGATTATATATATAAATTTGGAGGGTCTAGCGGTGGTGCTCGTCCTAAAGTACACATTAAAGATAATGATGGAATGTGGATTGTAAAATTCCCTTGCTCTTTTGAAGATAAGAATGCTGGGCTAGATGAGTTCCGTATGAATCAACTTGCTCGGGAATGTGGGATATCAGTTAATGAACACAAATTATTCCAATCAAAGATTTGCGGTGGATTCTTTGGAGCAAAACGCTTTGATAGATTGGGCTCAAAGAGAATTCACATAATATCTCTGTCATCTATACTTGAAACATCACATAGAATTCCAAATCTTGATTATATACATCTGTTTCAAGTTATAAGCAAAATCTGTGCTGATAAAACCGATATCATTGAAGCATACAGACGTATGTGCTTTAACGTTCTTGCTTGCAATCGTGATGATCATGGGCGTAACTTTGCTTTCATTTATGACGAAGATATAAGGGGTTACAGATTATCGCCAGCGTATGATTTGACTTATACTCCTAATAAAAGAGAACATGAAATGACTGTAAACGGCAACGGTATTCCTACAGAAAAAGATTTGTTAGATGTCGGTGAAATTATTAAAATTCCCAAATATAAATGCATGGAGATTACAGATAAAATAAAAAGAGTTCTTTAATGAACTCTTTCAAATTTACTATTAGTTTTCTGTACTATAAATTACGTTTCTCCTCTTACATAGACATGTCGACCAAAGCATTTATACTTTCTGTTATTTCGCTAAAGTCAATCCCTTTTGCATATTGATGTTTCTTCTGATAATTTGTCCATCGTTCTCTCATCAAAGAATCCTCATTAATATCATTAATTATGTCTTTTGCTTCGTTCTTAGAAATGAAAGTCTTTCTATAACCGAATGTTACTGCAATTGCTTCCTTAAGTTCTTTAATATTTAATTCTTCTTGTTTGTCTTTCAAAATAGTATAAATATCGTAAAAATCTTTACTCCTACTGTTCTTTTCTGCCCTCTCAAGTACTGCATGTAATTTTTCAGATAATACTAGTTCTAGAGGGTACATCCTCAACTCAATTTCATCCCCTAATATCGTACTATATTTTTTTGTCGTTAAAGGGTATATCGGTCCACCTACCGCAATATCAACATTAAAACTAGCTTTCATGTTTGCTAAATGTCCAACTAAATGAAAGCTCAGCCCACCATATTTGTCTTCTGGCATAATTTTTTTGGCAGTATCATTTAATTCAAACCATACATTTGTTTGTTTATTATCTCCTACTACTTCTTTCAAAATTTTTTTAATCTCAGCCTCCTCTAACTGGCATTTCTTAAATAAAAAATCTATGTCCTTTGTAGTTCTATTTTGAATACCTAAATAATAAGTTAATAATAATCCTCCCTTAAGTATAAAATTGCCTCTATACACACTATTAGCAATTTGCTTTAAAAACTCATCAAAAAAGAATTTACTTAAAATCTCATTATAATTTATCCCTAGTTCTGTTGATTTATTTTTAAGTTTATGTATGACGCTATCTTTATTCATATACAATCACCTCAAGTATCTCATCTATTTTTCGTGCTATTCCAAATTCCCTAGCATATTTTCTTAATTTCCATATGTTCTTAGAATCTTTCCTAATGTATAGATTCCAAGCTTTTGAAAATATCTCTGAATCTTGATTTTTTCTATCTCTAACTATATCACAAATTGTTCTTTCCATATCATAGGCAAATACACGATTCCCAAAATTCGTTTCAACCTCTATTTTACCTAGTTTATACCATTCTTTTCTAACTTGATGCACAATTACGGAATCCTTAATACGCCATCCATTGTACCCTTGTTTTACTGTTACTTCGTCAATAAAAGGTACTCTGTCTGTCAACTCATGTAAAAATAATGCTGTCTGATATGAGTAAATACACTCCTTGTTTCGACGTTGAAAAAAATAAAGTTCATCATAGTTATAAGAATTTGGATCAAAATAAACACCCCTCCTTACTCTTTCAAGATTACCCTTTTGTACCATATTGCTAAGATACCAAGAGGCGATTTTATGATTCGATACTTCCTCCGCAGTTATTATTCCATTATTTTGTTTCATTATTTCTCTTATTCTATCTTGATTCATTCTTTCACTTCCTTCTGTGCTTTATTTTAAACAATATAACGCACATTTGCAAGTATCACATTTTACATTAATAAACTAAATATGCTCTTTTTAAACATTTTTTTATTTATTGTAATTCATCTATGAAATACATTTACCTTAAAATATATACTAACTACCATATTACACGATTCCATCTCAGTTCAGTATTTACTTCCTTTTGTGCTTTATTCTAAATAAAATAACGCACGTTTGCAAGTTATATATTCGTGTGAATAAAATAAAAAGTGCCCTTTATGAGCACTTTCAAATTTAATGTTTATTCGTTTCTCCGCTATAAATTTATGTCAAACTATGCCATTTTAGTGCGATGTTGGTATCCCTCACTTCATTTGCGACAATGAATCTTTAAAATATCCTGGTTTTTTCATCAATTCCTTTGGTGTACCAATTGCCTCAATTTGTCCATTATTTACGACTACAATCTTATCTGCATTTACTACTGTTCTCATTCTGTGTGCAATAACAATTACAGTTTTGTCCTTAATCAATTCAGATAATGCCTTTTGAATATATGTCTCATTTTCGGCATCTAGAGATGCTGTAGCCTCATCTAATAAGATTACTTGAGCATTCTTTAACATAGCACGTGCAATTGAAATTCTTTGTCTTTCACCGCCTGATAACCGTGAGCCATTTTCCCCTATTTCTGTATTGTATCCGTTAGGTAACTTGTCTGCGAATTCATCACAATTTGCCAATTTTGCTACTGCCAATACTTCTTCGTCTGTGGCGTCCTTTCTTCCCATACGTATATTCTCAAGAACTGAACTATTGAACAATAGAACATCTTGGAAAACAACAGAATACTCTTGTAGCAAGCGTTCAGGTTTTACTTTGCTAATATCCGCTCCACCAAGTGTTATCGTTCCTCCATCAATATCCCAGAATCTTGCTGCTAACTTACTAATTGTACTTTTACCTCCACCTGATGGTCCAACAAGTGCGGTAACCTCGCCTTGCTTTGCAACAAAAGAAATATCTTTTATTGTCTCTTCTCCTTTTTCATACTCAAACGATACGTTTTTAAATTCAATATCATAACCGTTATTTTCAAGAATTTCTTCTCCAGTTTGTTCTGGCAAGGATTCTATTTCATGTGTGATTTCAACGTTTGATAAAACATATTGCAATTCAAATGCCCCCATCAAAGCATTCTCAAGAGGCATAAATACAACTACAGATGCAATTAAAGTAACGATAATATTGAATATGTCTTTTATATCTTTGTTACCTTTTACAAATATTATTATTGCGGCAATTGCTGTCGTTACCATTCCCAACTTAATAATTGCTCTTGAAATTCCAAGTAACACGCCGACTGTTAATTCATCTTTTTTCTTAAGTTTATTAGATACATCAAGTTTGCTTGATAGTTCTCTATCAACAGCGCCTTCATATTGATATGCTTTAATTTCGCTTATCATATCCAATGCTTTCTGCATTTCATCTTCAACTTTCAGTCCTGCTTTTATAGTCTTTATATAAGATTTACGTTGTTTTTTTATTGAAGTTAATAAACTTATTAGTGATACTGGAATAACCCAGAACATTGCCAACGCTACCCTCCAATCAAATCCAAACATTGCTATTCCAACAATAACTGCTAACATTGCTGATGCATACAAATATGGCATTGAATGAGAAAAGATTTCTTCTACTGTAAATACATTTTTTGTTAATGTTGCACTAAAAGAAACAAGGTCTCTTTTGCCAAAGAATGCTATTGGAAGTAAGCGAATTTTTTCTGCCATTTTAATTCTTTGTTTTGCAGTAGACGTGTATATCTTTGTATATGTAAATCTGTATTGAATATATGTAACTAAAAACATTACAACAAACATCCCTACTGACAATCCAATATATGCTCCAATATTTGGCAATCTATGTAAATGTCCGCCTTTTAACTCTGTTATATACTCTTCTAAAAATATGAATGCATATATCGCTGGTAGCAACATTGATAGCATATGAAAGAATGTAGTTATAATCGCATTTAATAAATATTTAGCGCCTTCTGGTGAGAGGGCATACCTCTTTTGGAAAAACTTAAGCATTTTTTACCTCCAGTTTCCAATCTAATGAAGAACAGTATTGGTCATACATCTTTTTGTATCCGCCATTCAGTTCACATAATTCTGTATGATTACCTTGTTCAACTATCCTTCCGTCTTCAATATAGAATATCTTGTCTAAGTCTTTTACGAGGTTAAGTCTGTGAGCAATATATATAGTTGTCTTGCCTTTACTTAACTCCTCTAGACCCTTATACATATATTTCTCATTCTCTGGATCTGCGAACGCCGTAGCCTCGTCAAGGATTACCAGTGCACTGTTTTTCAGCATTGCTCTAGCCAATCCTATACGTTGTACTTCGCCACCCGATAAATATGTCCCATGTGTTCCAATCTCAGTGTCTAATTGTTTTGGTAAATTTCTTACAACATCGTCAACGCTAGCCATCTTTAGTGCTTTCCAAATCTCTTCGTCGCTGAATGATCTTCCTAGCAATACATTTTCTCTGATGGTCTTGCTAAACAACTTTGTATTTTGAAATACGTATGATGTGTTTGCTCTAAGACTTTCCTCTGTGAATTCTTTTATATTCTTCCCACCAACTATTATTTCGCCTTCTGATACGTCATAGAATCTTCCAACCAATTTAGCAATGGTACTTTTCCCGCTTCCAGATGGTCCAACAAAAGCGACTCTTTCGCCTTTATTTATTTTGAAGTTTATTGCACTCAAAACATTAGTTTCATCATATGCAAATGAAACATTCTTGAATTCCACATTTGCATCTACAGATGCCAAGTCTTCTCTTCCGTATTCAAGTTCTTTGTATTTTAACAATTGATCAATCTTGCCAACTCCTAGTTGGGACATTTGAACTGCTTGTCCTACTTTTGCACTTTGAAGCATGTACGTGCTTAACTGTGGTCCAATTAGTATGTATAGGATAAACGCTGCGATTATTTCTGCTGTTACATGTCCTCCCATGACTACATATGTAATTGGGACTAGCAAGAACGATATGCCTTCAGTAACTGTTAAATAGGATGAGAATGGTATCTCCCATCTTTTTGTATATTTTGAAACTTTATCTTGATATTCATTGATTAATCCAAATAATTTTTTAAATGAATATATTGATTGGTTAAAAACTTTCAAGACTGGAATACCACGTACATACTCAACTGTTTGTGCAGACATCTTATCTTGAGTATCTAGATATTCCTTCATGAATTTCTTACTCTTTGTTCCCATCACAGTGCCCATGATTACAAAGCCTATAAGTGTTGGCAATAATGCGGCAAGTCCTAATTTCCAATTAACGCTAATCATAATCGCTATTATCATTATTGGCATTAACAATGTTGAAACCATTTCTGGCAACGCATGAGCGAATAACTGATGAGTTGCTTCAGCCCCTTCGTGAATAACCTTTCTTACCTCACCACTGTCAACTTTTGAAAAATAGCCCATTGGCTTCCTCAACACATTTGCAAAGGTTTTTTTCTGAATACCAACCTCTGCATCAAATTGTGCCATGTGAGAAAATGAGAGTGCCAAGATATTAAACACAACCCCAAGAAACCCCGCCACAGCAATTACTATTATATTTGTCGTTTGACTTGCCAAAGTATGTTTGCTTGCATCGTTACCTAAAAAATCTCGTATTACAATCCACACGAATATGAGAGGTAGAATAGTTAGAACTGTACTAATTGCGGATGTTAATAACGAAAAGGGAATAAGTGCACGACTCTTCCCCATATATTTTCCGACCTGTTTAAAAATACTCTCTTTTTTTTGTTTCATATTTTTCTCCAAATACAAATAAATACTATCAAGTTACTCTAATTTTGTTAAATCTTTTTAACTTAATTTTACCCTTCTTTGACAGTTATGTAAATAATTAACACCTCCCACTTTGTAAATTTTTC
>CAUSLO010000006.1:0-41502 GCA_963532875.1 uncultured Clostridia bacterium
GTGTTTTGGGTTAAATTTCTTTAATGTAATTTTACGCAAGTGTCAAAGATGGGTTTCTCTCACGGGGGGGGGTAAGATTTTAATATCATTTGATGCGGAGATAATATATGAATAGGAAACGTATATCTGTTTTATTTACAACACTTATAATATTAGTAATCACAATGGCAATGATGGCGGGTTGTGGTCTAGATCTAAAATTTAGAAAAAAAGTAGAAGGCAGGGGGTGGTCTTATACTGAAATGTCTAGAATATATTTGGGAAATACAGAAGCCGCCAACCTATCAAAGTTAGATATAGCACGAATTGCTGCTCTTTTGGCGTTAGAAGGTAATTTAGAAGAGCATGAGGATACAGATGAAGAAGAGGGAGAGGGGAAAAGTGTTAGATATGGGAAATATGTAGACAAAAGTACATTTCGAGCAATTAAGAAAATGAGACTGATGACACTAATGGAGAAAGATTCAAATGGTAAAACATATCAAGTAATTAGATTTGAGTTTGATGACGCTATAGCGGCATTAAAATATTATAATGTTGCAAAGAAAAGTCTTAAAGAGGAAACAGAATTGAAGAAATATCTAATGCAAAAACAATTAACGGAAATAAAGAAATCAATAGCAAAAGCACATACAAAAGAAAAGAAAAAAGAATTGCAAACAGAGGCCTTTAATATTCAGCAACAATTAGAAGGATTAGGAAGTAAGAGTAAGCAAATGGGAGCAAAGTTATCGGGGAAGGTAGTTACGATAGGAAGTAACGAATCGATCGAAGAACTAATGAGAGATAGCAAGTAGGAATTGACTGATTCAGCAATCAAGATATAAGCACCTTTGAAAAGAGGTGCTTTTTATTTATCTGAGCAAGTGAAAAATAAAAATAACAAAAGTTAAATAAACACTTGACTTATTTAACTCATAGAGTTACTTTATTAGTAATGATTACTAATAAGGACTCTTGTAGAGATACTAAACAAAAAGACATTGTCAGGAGATTGGTTCTAGAGGAACTAGATCATCCAACGGCAGAAGAGGTATATATCGCTGCGAGGCGTGAGATGCCAAAGATAAGTTTAGGTACGATATATAGGAATCTAGAAAGATTGAGATCAAATGGGGACGTGATTGTAGTCAAACTAGATGATATTCCAACAATATATGACAAGACCACAAGAGATCACGCACACTTTGTTTGTAAGCACTGCAAGAAAGTAAAGGATATTGAGATCAATATAGATTTCAAAAAGATGGAAGGTAGTCAGATAATATCGGTAAATTCATACGTAGTTGGGATATGTCCTAATTGTGTGGATAAATAAACAAAATATGAGGTGGTAATATGAAAAAGTTTGTATGTACAGTTTGTGGATACGTTCATGAGGGAGATGAGGCTCCAGACAAATGTCCAGTTTGTAAACAGCCAAAATCTAAGTTTAAGGAAGTTGTCGAGACAGAAAAAGTTTGGGCAGCAGAACATGTAATCGGTGTAGCAAAAGGAGTTCCAGCAGAAATTATGGATGGTCTTAAAGCAAACTTCGAAGGTGAATGCATGGAAGTAGGAATGTACTTGGCAATGGCACGTGCAGCACACAGAGAAGGATATCCAGAAATCGGGATGTATTACGAAACAGCAGCGATGGAAGAAGCGAACCATGCAGCACGTTTCTGTGAGTTAATTGGCGATATTGTTTCACCATCAACAAAGAAAAATCTTGAAGCAAGAGTTGAAGCAGAATATGGAGCAACTAAAGGAAAGTTCGACTTAGCAAAGAAAGCAAAAGAACTCAACCTTGATGCAATACATGATACTGTACACGAGATGGCAAGAGACGAAGCAAGACACGGTAAGGCATTTGAAGGATTGCTAAAGAGATATTTTAAATAAATAGATAATCAAGCGGTTCATCAGCGGTGGTGAATCGTACAAAAAATCCAATTGCAAATTATGTCTTATTAATTGAAAGACAATCCTTTCAAGTGTTATAATTTTGAGGAATGGAGGGGATATGAAAGTTGGTTTTACCGAAACAGTTTTACGTGATGCAAACCAATCTCTAATTGCAACAAGGCTCAAATTTGATCAGTTTAAAGATATTTTGTCAGTCATGGATAAGGCAGGATATTATTCAGTTGAATGTTGGGGTGGAGCAGTTTTCGATAGTTGCTTACGATTTTTAAATGAAGATCCTTGGAAGAGACTACAAGAATTAAGGGAAGGAATGCCTAAGACGAAACTTCAAATGTTGCTTCGTGGGCAGAACCTATTAGGATATAAACATTACCCAGATGAAGTAGTTAAGAAATTTGTACAGAAATCAGTTGAGAATGGAATTGATATAATAAGAATCTTTGACGCACTTAATGACTTAAGGAATATCGAAACAGCCACTAAGGAAGCAATTAGATTGGGGTCAACAGTTTCAGGAACAATTAGTTACACTCAAAGCCCAGTACATACATTAGAGGCTTTTGCAAAGTTGGCAAAAGATATGGAGAGCATGGGAGTATCAACAATTTGTGTAAAAGATATGGCTGGAGTTATGACACCATCTGAAGCAAAAGACTTAATTACTGCAATAAAGAAAAGCGTAAAGATACCAGTCGTCCTACACACTCACTGCACAACAGGTATGGCATTTATGACATATATGAAAGCAGTAGAGGCAGGCGTTGACGTAATTGATACTGCAACATCATGTTTTTCTGGCGGAACAAGCCAACCAGCAACAGAGACATTGAACTTTGCATTAACACAGTTAGGATATAAGACAGGATTAAACGAAGATATTCTCAAACAAGTAAATGACTTCTTCAAGCCAATAAGAAACGAATATATAGCACAAGGAAAACTTGATCCAAAGATGATGGCAACAGACACAGATGCCTTGGTATACAAAGTCCCAGGTGGAATGTTATCAAATCTCGTATCTCAATTAAAAGCACAAAATGCGATGGATAAGTTTGAAGAAGTTCTAATTGAAACTCCTAAAGTTAGAAAAGATTTAGGATATCCACCTTTGGTTACTCCAATGAGTCAAATGGTTGGAGTTCAAGCAACATCAAACGTTCTTTCTGGAGAGAGATATAAAAATATTTCAAAAGAAGTAAAGGCATATTGTAGAGGAGAATACGGAACGCCACCTGCACCAATTGACAAGGCAGTGTTTAAAAAAGTTCTTGGTGATGAGAAACCAATTGAAGGAAGATATGCAGATACTTTAAAACCAATATTTGAAGAGACAAAAAAACAACTAGGTTCATTAGCAAAGAATGATGAAGATGTGCTCTCGTATATTGTATTCCCACAAGTAGCAGAAAAATTCTTCAATGCAAGAAAAGAAAAAGAAGAACGTAAAGTAAAATATACAATTGAAAAGGTAGAGGCATAATACATGCAAGAATGGGCATTGCTGGCTAGCAAAAAAGTTTCCGCAAAGGAAGTAGGAAACATTGCAGGATATGCTGCGATAGGTATCATTTTAGTCTTTGTTGTTTTGGCTGTAATTATGGGATTTATATATCTCATAGGTTTTGCATCAAGAGGTATGGACAAACTAGAAAAAAATGAAGGGTATCAAAAATTTAAAGCAGCATTTAAAATAAAGAAAAAAGAAGTTCAAGAGTTGGCACCAGGATCAACAGGCGATTTAGTTCTTGAAAAAACAACAGAAAGAGAAGCGGCTATGATTATGGCAATAGTAGCAGATCAACTAGAGACACCAATTAATCAACTAAAATTTAAGAGCATTAAGCAAATCTCGGAGGAAGAAAAATAATGATATATAAGGTAACATTAAACGGAAAAGTATTTGAAGTTGAAGTTGAACAAGGCGAAGCAACATTGCTTGCAGAATACGAAGCCAATCTTCCAGAAACGAGTTCAACACCAGCACCTATAGAAAGCGAACCACAATCTAAACCAGTTTCAAGTGCCCCATCTGGAGCATCAGATAAAGCAGTTAAATCACCATTGCCAGGAGTAATTAATGCAGTGAAGGTTTCAGTAGGACAAGCGGTCAAGAAGGGAGATGTGTTGGTAATACTAGAAGCTATGAAGATGGAAAACGAAATCACAGCAGAAACAAATGGTAAAGTTTCAAAGATATTTGTTAATAAAGGAGCAACTGTAGAAACAGGAGCACCATTGGTAGAAATAGTATAGGGAGAATAATATGAATTTTAAAGAAGTCTTTTCTAACCTATGGCGTTCTAGCGGAATAGCTGGCTTCGGCGGTCAAGGGACTGCAGTAGTCATGATTATAATCGCATGCTTCTTCCTATTCTTAGGAATAAAGAAAAAATTTGAGCCACTGTTGTTGGTTGGAATCGCATTTGGAATGTTATTGACGAACTTACCAAATTCAGAATTATTTCACGAACATTTCTGGAACGGCAAGACAGTTGACTACGTGCAAGTTTTACAAAAGGGCGGTCTGTTAGACATTTTATACATCGGTGTAAAAACAGGAATATATCCATGCCTAATATTCATGGGCGTAGGAGCAATGACAGACTTTGGGCCAATATTGTCAGACCCGAAATCACTTATTCTTGGAGCCGCAGCACAAGGCGGAATATACCTAGTTTTGATACTTTCAATAGTTTTAGGATTTAACGGAAAGGAAGCAGCATCAATCAGTATTATTGCAGGAGCAGATGGACCAACAGCGATATTTACAACAAAGACATTAGCACCACAGTTACTTGCTCCAATAGCAGTTGCAGCATATTCATACATGGCATTAATTCCATTGATACAGCCACCAATTATGAGAATGCTAACAACAAAGAAAGAAAAACTTGTTGAAATGAAAATGAAGAGACAAGCAAGCAAAAGAGAAAAGATAATATTCCCAATTTTCGTCACAATTCTTTCAGTATTGATCTTACCTTCAGTAGCCCCATTAATTGGATGTTTAATGTTTGGTAACTTATTAAAGGAATGCGGAGTTACAGATCGTCTTTCAGACACAGTTCAAAATGCATTGATGAATACAGTAACGTTATTTTTAGGAATTTCCGTTGGTGCAACTGCAACTGCAAGTGCATTCTTGCAAATTCAAACACTAAAAATTGTTGCATTAGGTTTGTTGGGATTTATCCTTTCAACAGTATGTGGAGTTCTAATGGGCAAATTCTTGTACTTAGTTTCAAAGGGCAAAATAAACCCATTCATTGGAGCAGCTGGAGTTTCGGCAGTACCTATGGCGGCTAGAGTTGCAAATACATTAGGGCAGAAGTACAACAAGAAAAATTATCTACTCATGCATGCAATGGGACCAAACGTAGCAGGAGTTATTGGATCGGCAGTTGCTGCTGGATATCTAATGTCTGTATTCGGCTGATGGTGAAAAAAGAAAAAATATTAATTAATGAAAGCAAGGGCGACCCTTGCTTTGTCTTTATATATAATTCGCTGGCATCGACCAACGAAACAGCCAGAAAGAAAATTCACAAATATAAGCAGTTTGCAATCTTGGCACGACAACAAACAAAAGGGCGTGGAAGATATAATCGGACGTTCTTGTCATTAAAGGATAAAGGGATATATTTAACAATAGGAGTAGAGGCAAACAAGGATTTAAACATAGTGTCGCAATATAGTGTATATATTGCACTCGCAGCAAAGAGAGTTTTGGAAGCGAATGGAAGTAAACAGATACAAATAAAATGGCCCAACGACTTACTAATCAATGACAAGAAATGTGCGGGGATTTTGTCTGAGAGCGTCATGTGTGGGGACAACAGATTCGCCATAGTAGGGATAGGCATTAATTTGTTTTACAGTAAAGGGGACTTCGGTGAACTGAGTGAAATTGCAACATCTGTATTTAGTGCAGAAGAAATAAAAACGAGGGAGACAATCTCAACGATATCAAAACAAATCATCAAAGAATTTTTTAAGGTGTGCAAAGAACATACAAGCGATTTATATAAGGAATACTGTGAAGTGTGCAATATTGTAGGGCGTACAATAGAACATTCTGGAGAAACAGGAGAAGTCATTTCAATAGAGCCGGACATGTCAATCAGAGTCAATTTTTTTGGCGAAATAAGGCATATAAATTATGGAGAAATAATTTTACAAAAATAAAAATGCTCCAAATTTGATCGAACGCTTTATTTTTTTTTTTTTGATTTATCATTTCTTTGTTCGGAGGAGCAAAAGTATGAAATCAAGAATGAAAATAGTTATTAGTATTTTAGTTTTGTGCATGGCATTTGCATTAGTAGGTTGTGGAAAGAATACAACTCCAGACGCACAAAATCCAGGTAGTAATAAAGAAAACAAGAAACCAGATGAAAAACCTCAAACCAAAAATTACACAGTTAATTTCTATGATGATTCAAATCTTTTAGGCACTAAGACAGTGGAAGAGAATAAGACTGTAACTCCAATAAGTGCATCAGCAAAAGAGGGATATGAATTCATTGGTTGGTATACAGACTCATCATTTACAACAAAGTTTGACTCTAGTGCAAAAATTACAGCAGACACAGACATATATGCATCATATATGAGTTTGATAGATCTGTTCATTGCTACAAGAGGAGAAACAGTAAATAAAGGCAAATTTAAATATAACTACGAGTTAGACTTTACAATTAAGAAGAGTATTGCTGGATTGAATGTGCATCCAAGTGCATACTATAGAGGAACTGTTGCACACAATAAAGAAGGAGCGAAAGTATCGTACTATAAAGATGAGAAAATCGGCGGTGCTCTTAAATTAGATAGACGCAACTACAGTTTCTTAAAAACAAACGAATCACAATTAAAGACAGAAAGATATAAATATAAAGGCAGTTTAAAACCAATGGGACAAGTTGAGGAGCCAGGTGAGGACGGAGCATTCATAGAAGAAAAACAAGAGAGTTTTGTTGGCAAAGATTACGACTACTCAGTATTTGCAACGACAATCTTTAAATATGACGACGATAAAGTTGATACAGTTAAGAAAGTTGGCAACAACAAATATGAAGTTACTTTCAAAAAGAACATAAAGGATAAGGCATTGTCATTCTTAAGCAAAATAGGCATGAAGGCAATTGAAAAAGAATTAGAGAAACATGGTTCAAGTGCATTTACTAATGTTAGAGCATACGTAACTTTCAATGAGTCAAGAACACAAATTAAAGAGTTCTACTATGAATTTGATTTGACTCTAGATATTAAAAATCAGATTGAAACAGAAGAAGAAGCAGAAGGTTCAGACAAGAGCAAGAAAATTAAGTTAAAAGGCAAAGTAGATTTCGCTGTAAAATACAAAATGACATTTGACAACTCATTCAACGGAAATATCACAATGCCAGAAAAGATTAGCGACATCGTAGGCTAATTAAGATACAGATTATATTAGAGGAAAGTGCTTATAGTGTTAAGCCTTTTTCTTTATAAAGAGGGTTGTTGAAACGGTTTAGAGCGAGATAAAATACGCCATAGACAATATAAAAACTCAAATAAATAGGATGTGCTAATCGTTTTCAATTGATTAGAAAATTAAATATAAGATATAATATTAAAACACGGAGGCAAGTTGGCAACATACAACAAGAAAAGGTCAATAATTTCGCTGACATTAATCTCAATTTTTATCGTAATAATGCTGATTTTCGGTATTGTCAAATTTCCTATGGGAAAAGTCAACTACAATGGGTATATCACAACAATTAAAAAAGGTCTTGACCTTTCTGGTGGTGTTTCAGCAGTGTACAAGGTAGTTGCCGAAGAAGGTGAAGACAAAGACAAACTCAATGACAGAATTGAAGGTACAAGAAGTTCACTTTTAAGTTTGCTTGTTTCAAAAGGATATACAGAAGCACAAGTAACAAGAAGTGATACAGCAACAGGTACATATTTGAGAGTTGAAGTTCCAGACGTTGATGATCCTGCAACAGTTTTGAATTTAATTGGAAGACCACAATCTCTAGAATTTAAGAAAGAAGATAAGAAAGAGGCACAAGCATATATCAAAGGGCGTGAGCATCTAGAGTCTGCATATGTAACGCAAGATAACGACGGGAACTATGCTGTAGGTTTGCAATTTAACTCAGATGGTAAAAAGCAATTTGAAAAATTAACAAAAGAGACAAAGGGGAAGAATACATACATCTACATAAATGGTGAAAAATATTCAACAGTTAAAGTTAATAGCGTTATTAGTGATGGTAAGGCAATAATCACCAGACAGGGTGGATATAAATATGATGAAGCAAAGGAGTTTGCTACAAAACTTCAAGCAGGTGCTTTGTCAGTAAAGTTGGTTTTATCTGAAGTAAAGAATATTTCGCCAACACTTGGAGATAAGGCAATTAAGAGAGCATTAATTTCAGGTGGTGTTGGAATATTGTTAGTATTCATATTTATGGCTGCTATATATAGAGGAATGGGGATTGTTGCAAACATTTCGCTTCTAACGTATTCATTAATCTTATTGTGGCTATTAGCAGTATTGCCATGGGTACAATTAACACTACCAGGTATTGCAGGTTTGTTGTTGTCCGTAGGTATGGCGGTTGATGCAAACATCATCATATTTGAAAGAATTAAGGACGAGTACAAGTATTCAAAGAAACCAATTATGGCGACAATAGATATGGGTTTCAAGAGATCATTGGGAGCAATTATTGATGGAAACGTAACTACACTTATTGGTGCTATAGTTCTTTGGATTATAGGATCAAGTGCAATTAAGGGATTTGCTATAACACTGTTCTTAGGAATTATCATTTCTATGTTTACAGCATTAGTAGTCTCTAGAGCGTTGTTGAAGTCAGTCGTAGCCCTACAACCAACAAATGCAAAATTCTATGCACTGAAGAGATCTAAAGAAATATTAGAAGAAGAAAAGAAAGAAGAAGCAGAAGAGGCGGATAATGGAAAAGAGTAAGAAGAAGATTTCATTAAAAAACTTTTCTGTAAATAAATATGCTCCATTTTGGAGTATTGCACCGTTAGTGATTTTCTTAATCGCAGTATTTGTAATTATCGGGTTCGGAGTTAAAAACAAAAGCGTAACATCTGGATTTGGCATAGGTATTGACTTTGAGGGTGGAACTTTAATAAACGTTAAACTTGGAGCAGGAGCACACAATGACAAAGATTATAGAGATAACTCTCAAAAAATTAAAAGAGCAATAGAAAAGAACGGAGTTACTGTTTCATATACACGTCAAGAAAAAGCAGATAATGCAGCTGACAGTTCAATATCAATGAGGTATAAAAATACTTCAAAAGATGACAAAGAGATTGAGAGAGTTAATAAACAAGTAATCAAATCAATTAATGAAATATATAACTTTGATGATCCAGAAAAATTCATTACATATCAATCTATCGGAGCATCAGCAGCAAGCGACTTACTTAGTAAAGCAGGTATTTCTGTATTAGTATCAACAATACTGATCTTAATTTACATAATGATTAGATTTACACCAATCGCAGCAGTGGCGGCTATAATTGCGTTGTTGCACGACGTTGTTATGATGTTTGCGTTGACAGTAATATTTAGAATTCAAATAAACCAAGCATTCATTGCGGGTATCATAACAATCATTGCATATTCAATTAACGACACTATCGTTATATTTGATAGATGTAGAGAAGAAGTTAAAAAGCATAAGGGAGACAAGAAGGTCAACTATGTTGCAGTAGGAGACAAGTCGGTAAGAAACACAGCAACCAGATCTCTATATACAACAATTACAACAATGATAGCGATTGTTTTACTTGCGATTATCGGTGGAGATGCAATTAGAGAATTCTCAATACCAATTATCTTCGGTTTGGTTGTAGGTCTATACTCATCTGTATTTTTGTCTGTACCAATGTGGACAGCATTTAACAATCTTAATGACTATGTTAAAGCAAAGAGAAAGAATAAGGATGTTTCACGAGATGAATTTAAAGATGAAGTAGTAATTGAAGAAGAACCAAAGGTAAAAGAAAAGAAAGAGAAGAA
Source organism: uncultured Clostridia bacterium (assembly GCA_963532875.1). GTDB lineage: Bacteria > Bacillota > Clostridia > Christensenellales > CAG-917 > CAUTUX01. The sequence continues at coordinate 9,962 of CAUSLO010000006.1, forward strand.
AAAAGTTAAAGAAAATAAAAACGTAATATACAAATATAAAAAGAAGAAGAACGTACCAGAGCAAGAGCCAACAGAAGAATAGATACATATGAGGTACGCAAGTACCTCTTTATATATATCGTGTCGCTTGTTAGAAGAGCACATTAAAAAAATTGAAGAATAATAGAAAGAATATAAGTTAGAATAAACAAGCCACTAAAAGATTTAAGACAGACACAATTAGTATGGATAAATGCTAGCAGAAACATAGACCATTATAATGTGCTAAAGGAGTCATAATTCGATGAACACAATAGAGTTAAAGGAGAGACAAAAACAAGCGATAGAGTTGTGTAAAAAGAACAAACGGTTTGGAGTCTTCTTTGACATGGGTGGCGGTAAAACAGCAACCATGCTAAGCCTCATTAACAATTTAGTATTTGAAACTAAAGAATGCAAAAGTGTATTAATCATAGCCCCACCTAATATCATAACAAAGGGCAGAGTATGGCAAAATGAGATTGAAAAATGGGACAACTTTAAAAATATAGATTTCATAGAAATGGTAGGCAAGGCTACAGATAGGCAAGCAATGAAAGGACGAGCCAGTGTAACGTTACTTAGCGATAGCCTTATTCAGTGGTACTATGAAACCTTTAAGACTATGAAAGATTACGACATTATTATTGTAGATGAAAGTTCAAGATTTAAATCGCCTAAAGCAATACGAAGTAAATTATTACGTAAAATGGTTGATTATAAAAAGCGGTTATACTTACTCAGCGGAACGCCTTGTCCAAACGGAGTTGAGGATTTGTGGGCTCAAATGTACTTGCTAGATCATGGGGCAACGTTAGGTAGATATATTACACATTTCCGTGAGCGATTTGGGGTTAAAGGGTATTTTGATTATGTATACACATATACTCAAGAGACCGTTAATTTTATCAATGAGTTGATTAAACCGTTTTGTATATTTGCGAAAGCAGATGATGTTGAGTTGGGAGAATGTGAGGAACACCTTGTATATCTCAACTTTGGGAAGGAAATGCTTCAGAAGTATAAGAAGTTTATACAAGATTATGTATATGAGAAATCTAATGGGAAAAAAATCTCAACGCTAAGCTTGGTTGACGCAATGAATAAAGGGCTACAGATTACAAATGGCTGTGTGTATGTAGGGTCAGAAGAGGAAGAAAAAACATATGAGGTATTGAACAACACCAAGTTAGAATGGGTGCTTGATTTTACTAAAAAAATAAGAGGAAACATCCTTATTTTCTATACATATAGATTTGATAGAGAAAGGTTGCTTGAAAAGTTAGATGGAGCAGTTGAGTTAAAATCGGCAGAGGATATTGAGAAGTGGAATAAAGGCGAGATTAAGATTGCTATAGTAAGCCCATATTCATTAGGTCATGGAGTCAATTTACAAGACGGAGGACATATAGTTGTTTGGTATGGTTTGATATGGAACTTAGAGTTATTTCTACAAGCGAATAAAAGAATATACAGACTAGGGCAGAAACACAAAGTAGACATATATTATCCAATAATCAAACAGACATTAGATGTGCGTGTTTGGGAGAGGCTACAAAACAAAAACCAGACCGAACAAGAGTTCCTAGAGAATATTAGGCTGGAACTATATAGGTTTTAATTGCAATTATTTATCTGCAAGATATCGTTAAATCTCAAAAGATAAACTAAAAATTGCACAAAGAATACAAATACCAAATTCCAAAGCGAATAAAAGCATAAAAAACACATAAAATACGTATATATTCTGTATATTTTGCAAAATAATGCATAAAATGTATAAAAAATGCAAAAAATCAGTATAAATGCTTGATAATATACATTCCGTTTGCTAATATTTAATCATCAAATTAAAAGTGAGGAAAGAAAAATGAAAAACTCAAAAAAGATGTCATTAATATTATTAGCAACACTATTAGTTGCATGTACCATGATATTTGCTGGTTGTACAAAGACAGCAAAGAATGTTAAGTACATAGATGTACCACTATCTCAAGATGGCTTTGTATTTGCCGCTCCAAAAACACCAAAGGGACTTGAAACAATTACTAAGGTAAATGCATGGATTGAGAAGAATCAAGATAAAGTTAAACAACTCATGGAGAAATACAACACTAAGAGCCAAGCAGAAATTGCAAAAGAGACAGAGATTGAATATGCAACAACTGCAAGTAATGATGTTGATAACGAGTTTGTTGTAACTACATCTCCAGATTACCCACCATATGAGTATGAATATGAAGGTAAGTATTATGGTGTTGATATGGAAATCGCTCAAATGCTTGCAAAAGAATTTGGTCAAAAATTGGTTGTAGAAAAAACAGATTTTGACGCAATAATTCCTACAACACAAAAAGAAGGTTCAAAGACAGATCTTGCAATGGCAGGATTAACTTGGAAGCCAGAGCGTGAAGAAAAATTATATCTCTCAAAACAATATACAACAGATTCACAAGTAATCATGGTTAATTCAAACAACAAGAATTTTGATAAAGTAAAAACAGAAACAGATATAAAAAATCAAATGAAGGCAATTCTAAAAAAGAATGGGAAGTTAATACTAGCAGCACAAAAAGGGACAACACCATTAGAGAAAGCAAAAGCATTACAAGAAGAGTTCGGTAACAAGGTAAAAGTACTTGAGTTTGAGTCGCCAGCACTAGCATTAGTAGATATGATGAATGGAAGGGTTGACATAGTTCTTGTAGACAAGGCAGTTGCTCAACTATTACAAAAGAACGTTAAAAAATAGTGGGAAAGATATTTACAAAAAACAATACAATAGCCATATTGCGGGGTTTAGGAAACACCGCAATTATGGCTATATTGGGGTTCATAATTGGAATCATAATTGGGGCATGCATTGCAACAGTTAAAGCATCTTCAAAGGATAGTAAGACAGGTAAAGTTTTTTCAAAAATTGGCGACATATATGTTGGATTTTTTAGGGGCACACCTATAGTAGTTCAGTTATTGATTTTCTACTACGTATTATTTCCAAAAATAGGATTAAGTTGGCTTGATAGATTGGCTGTGGCGGTAATTGTTTTTGGATTGAATTCTGGAGCATATGTAGCTGAGATTATACGTGCAGGTGTCGGAGCCGTTGATGTGGGGCAATATGAAGCAGGACGTTCATTAGGTCTAAGTACATCAAAAACCTTATTTAGAATCGTATTGCCACAAGCCTTTAAAAACAGCGTTCCAGCATTAGGTAATGAGATTATCGCTTTGGTTAAGGATACCTCAGTAGCGGGCTTTATAAGCGTCATAGACCTAACTGCAGTAATGAACAGCATAGCAACAGCAAGATATGAATATACAACACCATATTTGATATTAGGAGCGATTTATTTAGCAATAGTTATAGTGTTTACATTAATTATAAAAAGAGTGGAGAACAAATTACGTGTCAGTGATAGAAATAAATAACTTAACAAAAAAATTTGGCGACTTACTAGTTTTAGACGATATTAGTGAGAAGATTGAAGAAGGCGAAAAGGTAGTAATCATTGGACCTTCTGGTGGAGGAAAATCAACTTTTCTCAGATGCTTGAATATGCTAGAAGACCCAACATATGGACAAGTTTTCTTTGAGGGGTATGATCTTGCAGATTTGAAGGTTAATATAAATACCCACAGACAAAAGATGGGAATGGTATTCCAACAATTCAATCTGTTTAATAACATGACTGTATTTAACAATATTATCTTTGCACCAATTCAAATTGCTATTCAAAATCACAAGAAGTTATTGGCAGAAAATGCTAATGTTGCAAGATATAATGCATTTTGTAGGAAGTATGCGAAGTGGATTAAAAAGCATCAAGGAACAAAGATTGCACATTTAAAAGAAAAGATATCAGAGATAGGCGAAGCATTAAAAAAAGTTACCGATGAATGGGAGAAAACTAAAGAAGTTAAAATTATTAGAGAAAAGAAGTTTATTAGTGGCGATCCGAAACTAACAGAACAGAAAGTAAGAGTATCAAAGAAATACGAAAAGTATGTCAGGGCCCTATCACATATCAAAGCGTTAGAAGTAATAGAGAAAACCCTTATTAAAGAAGAGCGACAGGAAATTGCAGATAGGATTATAGCCCTAGCAAAGATGTCTAAAGTAGACGATGATAAGATAAAAGACATGCAAAGCAAACTAGACATCCAAGTAAGCGAAGGGTCAAGCGTAGAGCCATTTAAAAAGATATTATCATCAATATTACAAGATATATCCTCAGGGGAGTCTCAAAAGGAATACTACAAAATCTTCAAAGTCCTACACGAAGAAGTGTACAAAAACAAAAAAGAAAAGGAATATGAAAATACAAGCGAAATAAAGTCAAAGGTCAAAGAAAAGGCTTTAAATCTTCTAAAGCGAATAGGAATGGAAGATAAAAAAGATGTATATCCATCAACGCTTTCTGGTGGGCAGAAACAACGTATAGCAATCATTAGGGCGTTAGCAATGAATCCTAAAGTTATGTTATTTGATGAGCCAACAAGTGCGTTAGATCCAGAAATGACAGGTGAGGTATTAGCCCTAATAAAAGAACTAGCTGATGATGGCATGACAATGGCGATTGTTACGCACGAAATGTCATTTGCTGAACAAGTAGGAACGAGAATCTTATTTATGTCAGAGGGCAAAATAACTGAATCAGGCACACCAGAACAAATATTTAGGAATCCACAAACACCAAGGCTTAAGGAGTTTTTAGCAAAGGTACTCTGATTATAAATGGTGGATAGAAAACTTAAATTTATTTAGTAGATGGATTGCTATGCTTTCAACATAAGAATGCTTATACAAATAGTCATAAAAAAGTATACTTTAAAAGTTTACTATTGAAGTTCAACCATTTTATTAATATAATCAAGCCATGAACGAAGATTCAAACAACAATTCAGAAAGTATAAAAAATAGTCGAAAGAAATTAATTATTGCAAGTCTGTCTTTATCTAGTATTTTGTTCATAGTTTTCATAATAACAATAGCCGTTACTTTATCTTACTTAAACACTTATGTAAAGAGGTTGTACGACAGATCTCTTAAGAGCGTTGTTGAATTAAAAGCATATACAAAAGATGTAGGAGAGAGTTTTGGATCGGCAGTGTTTTTGAAGAAAGACGGAACGCTAGTTACAAATGCACATGTAGTAACATATTCTAAATTGGGCGAGCAAAAACCATTTGATGAGATTAGTATCCGTTTTGCAAATAGTGATGAGTATATTCCAGTTTCTTTGGTTAAGTATGATGCTTCAAAAGATTTAGCAGTATTAAAAATAAAGAAAAATAATAAAGGAGTACCTATAAAGGTAGCAAACCTTAAAAGAGCCAAATCAGGAGATGAAGTTTTTGCAGTAGGTAATTTATCTAATTACGGAACAGGTATTACAAAAGGACATATAAGTGTTCCAAAGATAAACATAGTAGTAGAGGGAAATAAAAAAGAAGTAATTCAATGCGATATAACAATTGTGTCTGGTAGCAGTGGTGGGGCATTGCTAGATAAAAAAGGGAAACTGCTAGGGATTACAACTTTTAGGACAAAAGACAACTTAGGCAACGTAATTCATGGTATAGGGTACGTAATTCCAGTTAATAAAGTTCTAGAGTATATAAATAGTTAGGAGGATAACATGAGAAAACTATTTAAGAACAAATATGCAATATTAATAATATGTGCAATATTGTGTCTCTCTATTGCAATGGTCTATACATTCTCAGGACCAGTTAATACTAGTCAAAAAATAAGAGATATAAATTTGAATTCCAAACAAGTAGATGTTCAATCCATACTTAACGAATTTAGTGATGTTGACATGGACAAAAACAATGAAAGAATTTTATTTGAAGGTACACGAAAACTAGATGCTAGTTTATTAAAGGAAATAGATAACCTAAGTGCTGATGATGTTAATAAATTAAAGACAATAGATGTAAGATATTCATTCAAGTATGACATGGTTAATAACATAGTTACATTAAAAGCAACTATGAATATGCCAGATGGGACAGTGAAAATTGACACAATAGCAGGAGTTGGATTTATTAACGATGCTAATGAAATAGACGCAGTAATGAATGTTGATGGCGAAGGAATCTTACTTAGCGAAATGAGAAATGCTGGATTAATAGATAATGTAGGATGGTTCTCAAGAATAATCAAAAAGGTTGCTAAAGTCGTAGCAGTAGCGGCTGTAGTTGTTGCAGCGGTAGCAGTAGTGGTCGCAACCGCAGGAGTAGCAGCCCCAGCAGTAGTTGCAGCAGGAATAGGGGTAACATCAACAGTAGTAGCATCAACAAGTTTAGCCATAGCAGGATATTCAGCAGCAACGGCGGCAGTGGCGGCGGGAGTATATGTTGCTACAGATAGAACGGAAACTCTTGAATTTGATGGAAAAAAATATGAATGTAAGTTACTTACAAAAGACATGGCATATCAAATAAAAGGAAAATACTTTTTAGCGACCAGAGGGAAAGATGATCGACTATACATTTGTCTGATTCCAGTTAGTTTCGACATGGCAAAATATGCAGCAGAAATATTCAAAATTGATATTTACACATTTCAACAGAGCAGTGCATTTCGGCTTGCACAATCTATAGCGCATGACATAAGTTATGAGCCAGATTACGCAAAACGAATTGGGTATTTTGATCACTATCACGCTAGACCAAAAACTCCTGCTCATTTCTTTTTCGGATTTCCACGGTTGAAGTAGGTTAATCATTATCATTGATATTAGGCAAAAGAAATATAATGTCAAAAGTTGATAAACATAAGGGAATAGTAAATATTAAATTTTTGGGCGTTATAGTATTAAAAAAAGATGTTCAAATAAAAACTTATTTAAGAGAGGAGTGTAAAAAAATACTAATATGGATTACGAAATAAACAAACAAGAAGAACCAAAAACATTTATTAAAGAAGTTCAGATTGGTGATACTTGGGAAGAAATAGAGTGTGAATATGAAATTATTAATAATTGTGCAATAGAAAAAGGAGGAGACTATCTTGCATTTGCAAATGAAGGGGCAATAATTCCAGATTATGTAAAGACTATCGGAAGTAGAGCATTTTCACATAGAGAAATTAAAAGTATAACTTTCCCAAAATCAGTTGAGGTAATAGAAGAACTTGGATGTGCAGACTGTTATTTTTTAGAGTCAGTAACACTAAATGAAGGGCTAAAGAAGATTGGTAATATGGCATTTGTTAGAACTAAAATCAAGTCCTTGAGAATACCAAAAAGTGTCGAGGAAATAGACGGATATGCCTTTGGCGATATAGAACTCACTGTCGATCCAGAAAATCCAAAATATGAAGTGAGAGGAAACTGCTTAATTGAAAAAGAAACCAAAAAAGTAATTAATGGAATGAAATACTCTCAAATCCCAAATGATATAAAGATAATTGCTGAATTTGCATTCTTAGGAAGTTCAATAGAATCAATAACAATACCTAATAGCGTAGAAATTATTGAAGATGACGCTTTTTCTTATTCAAAGTTGAAAGAGGTAAAGTTAAATGAAGGGCTAAAGAAAATAGGATTGGCGGCGTTCAAATCAACAAAACTTAATAGGATTGTTATCCCAAGTACCGTTGAACAAATAGGGATAGAATCATTCGACGATATAGAATTCAGTGTTGCAGAAGGAAATAAAAAGTATGAAGTGAGAGGAAACTGCATAATAGAAAAGGAGGCAAAAAAAATAATACTTGGTGGAAAAGATTCAAAGATACCAGAAGATATTATCCAGATAGAAGATAGAGCATTTACGATGTGTAAACTTAGGTCTTTAATAATTCCAAGGAACGTTAAGGAAATAGGAGAAGGCACATTTTCAGATTGTGAGAATATGAGAAATTTAAATTTGCAAGATGGGCTTGAGAAGATTGGGAAGTTTGCATTTTGTACACTTAAAATTAAAAAATTTGTACTGCCAAGTACGGTAGAGTCAATCGGCGAATGTGCGTTTTTGGGTTGCTCAAAATTGAAGTCCATAAAGATAAATAGAGGGTTGCAGAGCATAGGGAATTCTGCATTTAGTGATACAAAAATTAGAACGATAGTAATTCCAGATACTGTAGTGGACATGGGAGAATTCATATTTGGTGATTGTGATAATTTAAAAACGATATATTGTAGGGTAAAGGCAAAACCAGACGGATGGGATGCTAATTGGGATTCAAAATACGATGATGAAGGACGCTATAATGTAGTATGGGGGTACACTGGCAAATAAGTATTAGAAAATTCACTATGAATACAATTAAAACTAGGCAAGTAGACAAGCAACCCAGGTAAGCTGCTAGGGATTACGACTTTAGAAGAAAAGACAACTTAGGCAACGCAATTCCAGTCAATAAAATTTAGAGTATATAAATATTAAGGGGATAATGCATATTAGATATGGTAAGCATTTGCTCTGATGAGTATAAAAGGATAGTAAGTGAACTGTTCCCAGAAGGGCTAGACTATATTTTGCCAAATCTAACTTATATATTTGAAAAAGAATTTAAAGCCAAACAAATATAAATGGATGATATTCCTAAATATATTAAAGAGTGCAGAGAATGTCCACAGTATTTCAAAACAATTGAAGATTATTCTGAAGATTCAATTTTGTCTACAGAAGAATACTTAATCTTTGTAAGCGATGCAATTTCCGACAATCAATATCGTGAAGATGATAACAAGTTGTACAACTTGGGAATACTTAGCGTTGAATGGGATGACATAATAAATTACTATTGCAATACCCAGGGAGGAAGTGGTGATTTAATGATGTATGTCGCTAATATATTTTATGAGACAAGCAAGCAAAAACTTGAGAAAAGCAATCGGATGTGGCAAATATAGAAAAAATCTGGAATGAAATATTTAATAAAAAAACGAAATATACTAATAGGAATTTGCAGACTATTTTAAAAGATAGATTTAATGCACAAGAAATTAAGTTAGAGGATTTAGCGATTCATATAGATGAGTATGAAATGTTTGCCAAGTATTACAATAAAATTGAAGATTACACAGAAGAACGAATTAAGACAGGAGATAATTTCATTGTATTCATTACAGACGATGATGATAAGAAACTAATATATGAATGAAAAGAGAGGACATTTAACGTCATATTTATTTCTTATGATGGTGAAAGGATAAAGGACATTTTTTATAACTTAAAAAACAATAGCCACCTTATAAAATATATTCTTGATGAATATTTCAAACAAAGTAAAAGTTAAAATCAAATACGACAGTTGCCTCATTAGGTTTTTAGTGCGAATTATAGGGCAAACAGCGAGGCAACGTTTTTTGTTGGGTATTAGTTGTTAATATTGTAAAATAAGTTATGCAGTTATAACTTGAGGTGTTGAATGGGATTCAATAGAAAGAGAATAGGTATATTAGTATTTGCGGTAGTTATTTCCTTGCTTATGGTATTTTGTTTGGCGAGTAGTAAAAACGTATTTGCACAGTCAAATGTTAATTTTGAAAATGGCAAAGTGTCAGAGTGTGAATATGAAATAACTGAGGTAGGGAAGAAACAACGCAAATTAATCCAAAGCCATATTAAGAAGGTATCAGTAATTAAATATGATGATGCACATACGTACTTAGTAGTAGAAAACACATTTGATTCAATCAACTTATTCTCAAGAGAAAAAGACAGCAAAACGAAAGTAGTCAAATCTGAATACAAATTAAGATATGAAGAGGGAGCATATGTAGCCAACCCAGACTGGCTTCAAAAAGTTATTTCAGCAGATGTCAAAATCGCAAAGAAGAAAAAATATAAGGATTACACGTTTGGAATTAAAATCAAGAAAGTAAAGAGCACATATACAATGATTTCGGACAGTGCAAGAAATCCACTAAATATCCCAGAGTTCACAAAAGCCATCCCAGAAGAAATTTCTGTAAAGCCAGGCAAATTCTATATCCCAAAGATGCAAGCAAAAATAGATAATGAAGAGTGCGAAGTAAGAACACTCATTCAGGCAGATGGAGAAATGATCCAAGACGTAACTGGCAGAGAAGTGTATGAAGCAAAAAAGAAGTTTAAATTGAAATACATCGCACGAAGTGCCAAATATAAGAAGACAGATGGCACGCCATCAGAAATATCAATTGAGACAACCGTTACAGTCTCAGACAACGGTCTTGTAAGTTCTAATGCAGAAGCAATTCAGGTGTACAAGTACACGCAAGGGGAAGAACTTGAATTAATAAAGAAAAAATTTAAAACATACGAAAAGGCACAATATGTAGCGTATAAAGTAGAAACACACAATTCAGAAGGCAAAAAGAGTCATCTAAGTGCAAATGAAGCATCTTTAGAAGTTCCAAAAAATATGAATATTAAGAAAGTTAAAGCATACATATTGAGGAACGGCAAGTTAGAAAAAGTAAAGAAAATGCAAATTAAATGGAATAGACTATCTGTTTTTGGCGTTTCGCAAGCGGAAACAATATATTTAGTTCAAAAGGGAATGCCTAGATGGGGAGCACCAATTATCTCTGTTGCTGTAATGATCGTTATCGCTACATCTATAGTTGTAAGTGCTGTAGTTAGAAACAAAAAGAAAGAGATGCAAGATTTAGAATTAGAAGAGGAAGAAAAATAGGATGATTGATAAGGAACTATTTAGATTAATAGGAAAAGACAAGAAATATATCTTCATTTCTGTTTTTTTGTCAGTGCTAGGATTAATTGCAAATTTGTCTATAACTTTCTGCGTTTGCTTTGCAATTCAATTGGGAATAGATAACAAGAACTTTGTAAATGGACATATATATGCCCTAGCAGGAGCACTGGCGGCAATTGGATTAAGATACATAGTCAGTCGTCTTTCAAGTGAAGTTAAGGAAAAACTTGGACGAAACGTTAAAATGGCGATGAGAGAAAAGATATACGAAAAGGTAGTTGCTCTCGGAGGTAAGTCGGCTGGCGACCTAAATATGGCAGGGTTAACTCAAGTTAGTATTGAAGGGGTAGAACAATTAGACTTGTACTACTCATCATACCTCCCACAATTCTTCTACTCTCTATTAGCCCCATTAATCTTATTTGCAGTCTGTTTTAAACTCAACTATGTATTTGCGATTGTAATGCTGTTATGTGTTCCAATCATTCCGATGTCAATAGTTATGGTTTCAAAATACGCAAAAAAGATATTTGCTAAGTATTGGGGAATATATACTCATATGGGCGATGCTTTCTTGGATAATATGCAAGGATTAAAAGAATTGAAAATCTATATGGCAGATAAAAGAAGAAATGACGAAATAAATAGCCATTCAGAAGAGTTTAGAAAGATAACAATGAAAGTTCTTGTAATGCAATTGTTCAGTATTTTCATAATGGACTTAGTTGCATTTACAGCGGCGGGTGCTGGATCTGCATTCGCTATCCTCGGCGGAGTTGGAAAGTTACACAGTAGATTTGATTTAGTAACGAATTCAATATCAATGATGATTTTCTTAATTTTAGTTGCCGTAGAATTCTTCTTGCCACTTAGAACTTTAGGCTCTGCATTCCACGTAGCAATGAACGGCATGAGTGCAGGTAAAAAGATAATTAACTTGTTGGCATTGGAAATTCCGAAGTGGGGTGAAAATGAATGTGAGTTGGATGAAGTTCGTTTAGATAATGTAACGTTCACATATCCACAGAGAGAAAAGCCAGCAGTAAAGAATATATCGCTAGTCATTTCAGACGGATTTTCAGCAATAGTAGGTGAAAGTGGATGCGGGAAGTCAACCTTGGTTGGATTGATACTTGGAACGTTGAGAACAAATGAAGGTTCAGTTATAGCAGGCGGACTAAATATTGATGAGATTAAGAGAGAATCCTTCTATGAACAGATTGCAGTAGTTTCGCATGGTACACATATATTTAATGACACAATACGAAACAACTTCTATATAGCAAAACCAGACGCAACAGAAGAAGAAATGATTAGTGCCTTAAAAAAAGTAAACTTGAATGATTTCGCAGAAGGAAATGGATTAGATAAAAAAATAGATGAAGGGGCTACAAATATATCTGGTGGTCAAAGACAAAGATTGGCGTTGGCAATAAATATGGTTGCAGACAAGAAGATATATATATTTGATGAGGCAACGAGTAATATCGACATTGAAAGCGAAGCAATCATAATGAACAATATAATCGAACTAAGCAAGAAGAAAGCAGTATTGGTAATATCTCATAGGTTGCAAAATGTAGTTAAGGCTCAGAACATATACTGCATGAAAGATGGCGAAATAGTAGAGGATGGAACGCATGATGCCTTGATTAAGAAGAAAGGGATATATGCAGATATGTACAACAAGCAAAAAGACCTTGAAGAAGGATATGTAAAAGCATGTGAGGCTAAAAATGAAAAGAACTAAAAATAGAAGAAACGGATTTTCAATAATGGCTAAACTAATTGTTTTAGTTGGCAGTCTCGCATATATAATGTTGTTGGCAGTAGTTAATGGACTTCTAGGATATCTCGCAGCACTAGGCACAACTTTATTTGGAGCATTAGGTGTAGCCGAAATAGTTAGAGCACGTTTAATAGAACAAAGTCCTAATCTAAACAAGATTGTTATCTTTGCCGTCCTAGCAATTTCGTCAGGTATATTAAGAGGAGCATTAAGGTACTTTGAGCAATACAGCAACCACAATATAGCATTTAGGTTATTGGCAGTATTAAGAGATAAAATATTTACAAAATTAAGAAAGTTAGCCCCTGCAAAAATAGATAGCAAAGAGAAGGGTGGGTTAGTAGCGATGATTACATCTGACGTAGAAATACTAGAAGTTTTCTATGCTCACACAATATCGCCAGCATTTATAGCCATAGGAACTTGCATTACGGTATTCCTATTTGTTGGATTTTACGTATCGTGGTATTTGGCAGCCGTAGCATTATTCTCATATATAGTAATAGGAATTGTTCTACCGCCAATATCTTCAAAATTTTTAGAAAAGTCTGGAGTTGAATACAAACACAAGTTCCAAAAGTTTTCTTCATACTTCCTAGACAACATTAGGGGAGCAAAAGAACTTGTATATCATAATGGTATAGAACCAAGTAAGAAAGTAGTAGATGAGCAGTCATATGGATTGTTATCAAGTCTGCAAGTAATGAAGAGAGCGGCTTCAAGAGCAAGTGCTTTCACAGAACTAATCGTTGGGTTATTTATGATACTAACAACAGTAATAGGAATTTTGTTGTTGAGTCAGCATCAGATAAAGGCAGACAAGATTATAGTTGGCCTAATTGCAATATTCGGATCATTTGGACCTGTCATTGCAATTGCTGCGTTGCCATCATTCTTAACTCTAACATTCGCCGCTGGAGATAGGATTTTAAATCTAATGGATGAGCAACCAATAGTTGAGGAAATTAAGGATAAAAATGACATATCATATGAGAAAATGGCTGTAAGGGGTGTATCCTTTGGGTATAAAGAGAATGAAACGGTACTTTCTGACATCGCTATGAATGCCAAGAAGGGAGAAATAGTTGGGATAGTAGGAGCATCAGGATGTGGGAAATCCACCCTCCTAAAGTTGCTACTTAGGTTCTATAAAACGGATCAAGGCGATATAGAATATAACGACATAAGTATTGAAGAAATTAATACAGAGTCTCTTTTAACTAATGTAACAATGATAAGCCAGAGCACATATCTATTTGACGAAACGATAAAAGAGAACTTAAGAATTGCAAAAGAGAACGCTACAGACGAGGAAATGCAAGAAGCATGTAAAGTAGCATCAATACATGACTTCATATCAGAGTTGCCAAACGGATACGATACTCAAGTAGCATCAATGGGAGACAATCTTTCAGCAGGTGAAAAGCAAAGAGTTGGATTAGCGAGAGCATTCTTAAGAGGAAGCGAGTTGATTTTGTTGGATGAACCAACAAGCAATCTTGATAGTATCAACGAAGGTATCATTCTAAAATCGCTTGTATCAATGAAGGGACAAAGAAGCATCATAATTGTTTCACATAGAAAATCAACGATGGCGATTGCAGATAGAATATATAAAATTGAGAATGGGAAAATTAGTGAAATAAATAACCGAGAGGTATTAAATGACAAATAGTGAAGAAATAAAAAAACAAGAAACTGTTGAGAATTTAGGGAATGACAGTAAGGAAGAAATAGTCAGCCAGTTACTTAAAAACAGCGACGAGGTTAGAGAAGATCAAAAGGAAGAAGGTAATAAGAAGAAACGTTCACCATATTTAATGGAGATTAAGGACATAATTTTTCTTTCAATTCTCTCAGCAGCAATTTTCATATCTGGCGTGCCAATGATGTTTGTAAAAAATATCCCAGTATTTGGAGTCATTCAATTAACGTTATGCTTCCAATTTTCATTACTCATTACGATTGGAGCACTGAAAGTACAAAAGCCAGGAACGATTATGTATATCTCTGTAATAGTGGGATTGTTGCATGTACCAATGTTCCCACCAATGGGTGTTGTCTTGATAATTTGCGGAGCAATAACCGAAGGCTTGGTTATGTTGATATTTAGAGGATACAAAAAAGATATCGCTAGTATGTTTGCGGGAACAATTTGGCTAACGTTATCTTTACCGCAGTTGTTCCTTTTCTATACATACATGTATGGTGGCACATTGCTCGCAAAAAGTGGTAAAGGTATTTCAGGAATTGAAGTAAACAAATATGCAAGAGAGAATCCAGCAATTGCAGTTGCAATAACAGTGGCGGTAATTCTCTTATCAATCATAGGGGCAGTATACGGTTGGTTAATTGCAAGAGAATTAAGAAAAGCAGGCGTATTTAAAAAATGAAATTTTTTATACCAAAGGAACGCCCATATCCATTAGTCGCTTGGGTTGTCGGAATGTTTATAATCGTATTAGGTCTTGCAGCAGCAGACGTTCCAAACATTCCATTTTTAATCATTATATTTTATGGATGGATGTTTATCTTTGGTTATAGGAAAGAGTGCCTACTACTTTTACCTAGTTACATAATAATCGGAGGAATATTTTGTGGAATAGCGTATGGGGCAACTCAAAACAAAGCAGAGGAAGAACAAATACGCTCAATGATTTCTGTAGTAACTAGACTTGGAGCAGTATATGTGGGAATCATACCTGGGCTAGGAACAAAGCCAATAAGAATGTCTCGCTGTTTATCTCAAATTAAAGTTCCAAGATCCATTACTTTAGGTATGATGATTGCTATGTCTTTCTCACCGAAATTAGCGGTTGAGATAAAAAGAATTAGAGAAGCCATGAAAACAAGAGGAGCAAGTAGCATACTTGATCCAAAGGTGTTCTATAGAGCCCTCATTGTACCGTTTATAATTCGTCTAGTTAATATATCGGATACGCTAGCACTTTCTGTAGAGACACGTGGATTCCGAATGGGAAAGAGTAAATACACGATATATAAAAAAGAACACATCGGATTAACTGATATAATATTTTTTACAGGAATAATCGCAGGGACGATTTTAACCTTATTGTTATGGAAGCATTAAAACTACAAAACGTTTCATTCGCATACAATGGAACAAAAAACAAAATCTTAGAAAACGTTGACTTCTCTTGTAACTATGGAGAAATGATCCTTTTTTCTGGGAAATCGGGAGAAGGCAAGAGTACTGTTATGTCCATACTTAGTGGAATAATTCCTAATTTATATAAAGGCGAATTAACAGGTGATGCGTTCGTAGATGGAGAAAACATACACAAAAAGACAATTGGACAAGTGTGCCAAAAAGTTGGAATAGTTTTACAGAGTGCCGACCAGCAGATAATACAATATTTCGCAGAAGATGAAATTGCATTTGGATGTGAGAACTTGGCCTTCTCTCCTCAGAAGATAGATGAACAAATCAAGTTGGTTTGCGACTTATTTGGAATCGACCGAAACAGCAAAACAAAGGTTCTATCTGGAGGACAGAAACAAACGCTTATGACAGCAGCAACGATTGCTATGGGGCAAAAAATCGTCATCTTAGATGAACCACTTGCTAACCTAGATAAGATTGCAACAGAGAAACTATTAAAAACATTAAAGGCATTATCACAGGCAGGATACTGCGTTGTAATCATTGAACATAGGATTGATTTAATTTTAAATTATGTTGATAGAGTATTTCACATCGAAGATAAAAAAATAAAAGAGATAACAGATTTTAATACATACTTAAATGACCAAACAAGAAAAATAAGTGATGAGTCTTCAAATGTCTCTACAGATAAGCCACTCATCGCTGTTGACCATATTTCATACATAAAGAAGAAGAAAACAATTTTAGAAGATATTAGTCTTGAAATAATGGACGGAGAGAGATTGGTTTTGCTTGGAGATAATGGGGCTGGCAAATCCACATTACTCAGAAGCATTGCAAGACTGAATAAAATATCTTCAGGTAAAATTACACAAAATATAAATCCAAAGTTTGGAAACAAGAGAGCCTCTCGTGCATGGTTTAAGGAAGTAGGCATAGTATATCAAAATCCAGACTACCAACTTTTTATGGAGACAGTTAGGAAAGAAATTGAGTTTTCAGGGAAAGAAAAAGATTGGAACGATTATATAATTGAAGTTTTCAACCTTAAAAAACTTTTGAGGAGACACCCCTTCTCATTATCTCAAGGACAAAAGAGACGATTGACGATTGCCTTAACGCTAGCAGCGAAACCAAAGTTACTTCTTCTTGATGAACCTACAGTTGGACAAGATTATCAAGGACTACTTGAAGTAATAGATATTCTCAATAAAGTACACGTTGAAACAAAGAACACGATGTTAACAATTAGCCATGATGTTAGATGTGCAGAAGCGATTGCAGATAGGGCTGCAATAATGCGTGCTGGTAAAATTATCGCCCAGGGCGGCAAAGAAATAATCCAGAAGTATTTTGAATTTAACACTGAGAAGTGAAGTGTTTAGTAAGTTAAAGAATAGCACAGGACATGTTTAACTACTCAAATTCAAAATGCGAGTTGAGGAAGACCTTATAAACTTTGGATACAATATCAGCAAGTAAAAAAACACAGGGAAACGTTGAACAAATACAAAAATGATGGAATGTATTATTAAGCCTACATTATTTAAAAAATGAACTCTAAAAAAGGATGAACCTCAAAAATGAGCCCCCAAAATATAAAATGAACCCCAATAATGGACCCCAAAACAAAAAAATGAACCCCAAACAGATTGTTATTTGATAAGACCCACATTTAAAATATTTGGCAAAGCTGATAGATTAATGAGGATATAATTGGGTTAGACATACCGTTGTTGTTTTAAATAATCAAAATAACTGACACCTAAATGAATCTAAAATGAAACAGTATCATATTTAATTTGTGGGAAAGCATTATGACACAACTAGTAAGTTTGATCATATGCTATAATTTCAATATTGACTGGTTCTTTCTAGAGTGCTGATGGATTTGGTACGTTATTCAACATACGGTGATTTTTGGTTAAACATAACGATCGAGGAGATAAAGAACTATCAATCCGAAGGCACGATAAGTCAAGAGACGAATTAAATATTTAATGTTAATATTTCGGTAGGTATTGAACTATTAAATTGTATAATAGTACTGTAGAGCGAGTGGGAGAAAACAAACGCAATGAACATATGGACTGAGAGAAGTATTGAATTAGCAAATCAAAGAAATTATTTGGATTTATTATTTAAAATATACCCACTGTCAGTTAATTTGAAACGAGAATTGAGTGAAGAGACGATTGAAGAGATAACTAGGTACTTTGATAGTAAAGATTCAAACAAATTACTTAATACTTTATTAAATCAAGATGTCTTCCCTATAAAGGATTCATACGTTGCATATTTAAGGAAAGACAAATCGGCAATAGATAGAAACCCAAACACAGTTAATAGAATTATAGGCATGTTATATGAAATGGGTATAAAAGAAATTATAGAAAAAACATCTGCCCCTAAAGAAACTAACAGACAGATAGGACCGTTGTTTAGGAACTGGATAGATTCTAGGGCGTTAGGATGTAAAGTAACAATCTCTGAAAGTGAACTTCTAGAATCCACAGAGAATATAGTATTTAATAGTACCGATGAGAAAAAGAAGGCTTTTGCCAACAAGTATCTAGGGTATAACAGAAATAAAGGAATAGATTTTCTAGCAAAATTTAATGATACTTATGTCGTTGCGGAGGCTAAATTTCTAACAGACTTTGGCGGACATCAAGTTGCACAATTTGAGGATGCAATAGCAACTATGAAATCTGATTTTACTACTACAGATAAAAAAGTTAAAAGAATAGCCATTTTAGATGGAGTGTTATATATAAAATCTCAAACAAAAATGTATAAAAGTATTTCCAAACAATTTGAAGATTCGGATGTTATTATCTCGGCATTATTGCTTAGAGATTACTTATATTCACTTTAGGTGTGGTAATTTGTTATGTTGAATCTTGATTATCCTAATAAAAAGACATTAGAAGAAATAGAACGATTAATAGACAAAAAAAGATTAAAAGAAGTTCCTATTAAAAAAAGCAGTGAAATAGGGATTTTTATACATGGCGATAATTTAGACGGCATGATTGCTTTATTGAATGAATTTGAAAATAAAATAGATTTGGTATATATTGATCCGCCATTCAATACTAATTCTGATTTTTATTACAGCGATGAGAATACATCAACAGTCAGCCACTCTAAGAAAGATTTGATTGCATATAGAGATAAAATGTCTTTTGAAGAGTATTTAGAAAGCATAAGAGAAAGAGTTGTTGTTATAAGAAAACTATTGAGCGACAATGGCACGTTATATTTCCATATAGATTGTAAGGTTGGACACTATATTAAAATAATTTTGGATGAAATTTTTGGAATTGATAATTTTGTCAATGACATCACCAGAGTAAAATCAAACCCGAAGAATTTTAATAGAAAAGCATTTGGGAATGAAAAAGATGTGATTTATATATATTCCAAGAAAGCACAAAACAATATTTTCAATAACGTGTTGATACCACTAACAGAAGAAAAAATTAAAAAGGCATTCCCCAAAGTAGATAAAAATGGGCGTCATTACACAACTGTTCCTTGTCATGCCCCAGGCGAAACTCAAAATGGGGATACTGGTATTGAGTGGAGGGGTATACACCCACCTAAGGGAAGGCATTGGAGATGTAATCCTAATGAGTTAGAGGCGTTAGACAAGAAGGGAATGATTGAATGGTCAAAGAATGGAGTTCCGAGGATTAAGAGATTCGCTGATGAATATAAAGGCAAAAAGATACAAGATATATGGGACAATTATAAGGATCCACAATATCCAATTTATCCAACCGAAAAGAATTATGAAATGCTATCAATGATAATTAGGCAATCTTCAAATGAGAAATCAAATATAATGGATTGTTATTGTGGTTCTTGCAGTTTCTTAAGTGCAGGAATAGATAATAGTCGTTACGTTATAGGAATTGATAAGTCGAATGTGTCAAAAAACGTATTGATTGAAAAGAGAAACAATCTTAGAGATATAGATATTGTTGATTTATAAAAGCACAAAAAATATTAAAAACACTCAAATTATGATAGATAGAAATACCAAGCACTCGTTAAATCTTAAATAGCACGAGTAGGGACTCAGAAAAACAAAGAATAATAGTTGTTGGAAATTTCCAAATTATCTAAAACTTTTAAAAGTAACAAAATCATCTATTGCTATAATTAGTTTTTTTAAGATTGTTGTCTCATAGTGAATTTATTAAAATGGCGAGAATAATTTTGTGAAAGTTAGTTTTTCATAGCCAAAATAGTCAAAGATGATTGAAGAATACAATATAGCGGTAAAGGAGAATATACCACCATTAATTTTAATACCTGTTGTTATTCACGATTTTTATGTATACATCCTTTTGATGATGGAAATGGAAGAATGAACAGATTAATAACGCTACTCTTACTATATAAATCTGGCTTTTTTGTAGGGAGGTATATCAGCATAGAAATGCTTATCGAGCAGAGTAAAAACTCGTATTATGATGCACTACAGAAATCTAGCGAAAATTGGCACACTGGGGGAAATGATGAATTTCCATTTATGCAATATATTCTTGGAATTGTATTAAAAGCATATGAAGAGTTAAACTAATTGGGAAAGAAAAATTAACTTCTCCAGATAGAGTATTGGCTATAATGCGAAAGTCATTAAGCCCACCATCTAAAAAAGATATTATGATTCTTTGCCCTGACATTTCACAAAGAACAGTCGAAAGATCTTTAAAGAAATTAACTGATGCTAAAAAAATAAGGCAAGTTGACAGCGGACGTTCAACGAAATATACCAAGGTTTAGAGAGCTACTAAATGTCTGCAATAGAGATAGAGCATAGTAAGGTTAGAATAAATTGTTAGAACAAAATTATATTTCATCACTTAATATGTGTTGTGAGATGTGACAAAGCGAAAACAAGTGAGTCGAATCATACAGAAGATGCAACAGAAAGTTATGAAAAACACCTACAAACAAGCAAGCGGTTTCATGTACAGCATTTTATGCAAAAAAATAAACGGTATTAAAGAAAAAATTAAGTTAAAAATTTTAACTCAAAAAATGTAATAAAAATCAGCAAAAATTAATTAACTTTTTAGAAAAAATCTAAAAATACTCAAAAAGTAAAAAAAATGTAAATTTTCTTCAAATAGCCCAAAAGGGGCAAAAATGGGCCAAGGGATATATACATTACGCAAAAACGCACCTAAAGTAGTGTAAAAATTGCGATTTTTTAAAATTGACTTGTAGCAGTCTATTTGTTAAATTGTTAGCAGTGTCAGACGGAGAGTGCTAACAATGAAAGAATTATCGGAAAGAAAAGTTAAGATTGTTTGTGCTCTTGTTGATTGTTATATCAACACTGGTGAACCAGTTTCGAGTAGTGATATTAGAGACAAATATTTACCAGAAGTAAGCAGTGCAACAGTGCGTTCAGAACTGTCTGCATTGGAAGCGTTGGGATATATAGATCAACCTCATACATCATCTGGACGTGTACCATTGAAGGACGCATATAAGTTATATGTAAACAATGAGGCACTAAAGAAGAAAACACCTGCAAAGGTTAATGGGCAACTGTCAGTAGCAACATTTACAGATAAGTTAGAACAAGTTGAAGACCTATCTAAGGAAGTTGCAAAAATAATAAGCGATGCAACAAACTATACTTCATTTGTTGTTAAGAACGTGGATGACGGAATCGTCATCGAAGAAGTAAAACTTGTACCTTTAAAACAAAATAAACTCATTATTGTTATCGCAACAAATCACGGCATATTGTCTGACAGCATAATGAATTTCGAGGCAGCAATTAACCAACAGGTTATAGACATCGCATCTAAAGTTATTAACAACGTTTTTGCTGGCAAAGAAATCAAAAGCATAGAAGATATTGACTGTAAGATAGAAAGCGAAATAGGCGGAGTTAAAGAGATATTTAGAGGTGTTCTAGAAATGATCTCAAACTATATAAAAGAGAAGAGTGCACCGCTATTTGTCGAAGGGCAATATAAAATGCTAGACAATAATGAATATAAGGACTTAAGCGAAGCAAAGAAGTTTTTGCAAGTTGTTTCGGATAAGGATACACTGAGCGAGGTTCTACCGGCAGTAGTGTCAGAAACCTCAAATGATATTGAGTTCTCAATAAAGATAGGCAGTGAAGATAATGGACTTAAGAATTGTGCAATCATTAGCGCAGCGTACAAGGTTGGAGACAAAGTGCTTGGTCAAGCAGGGGTCATAGGCCCAGAGAGAATGAACTACAAAAAAGTAATTAATGTTCTCAAGGGACTAAAAACAATATTGAATATATTAGATAAGGACAAACAAGACCGTAGCAAAGTTAAACAAGAAATAAGAACTTGGCTAAAGGATAATAAAACTAAGTAGTAGAGGAAACGTGGAAACAAACGAGAAGGAACAAATAAAAAAAGTCGCTGAAGTATCAACAGAAGGAGTGAAAGATGAGTCTGTTGAACAAATGGCAGAAAAACAAGAAGAAGTAAAAGTAGACAAGCCTGTAGAAGAACAAACAAAAGAGGAACTACTTGAGACTATAAAGAAAAAAGAGGAATATGCAGATGAGTGCAAAACAGTAGCACAAAGACTGCAAGCGGACTTTGAAAATTATAAAAAACGTAACGCAAAGTTTGGCGAACAAATGAAGCATATGGGGCAAGAGGTTATAATGAGCGATTTGATCAGTGTATTAGACAATTGTAATCTTGCGAAACAATATGTAAAAAATGAAGAAGCTTTGGTTGGATTTACAATGATGGAAAAACAACTAAGGGATGCGTTAGAAAAATATGGATTGAAGGAAATTGAAGTTAAAGAAGGGGATGACTTTGATCCAAATATAATGAATGCCCATGAAAAGCAAAAAGTTGAAGGCAAAGAGGGCAAAGTAATTCAGATAATATCCAAAGGGTATTATTTGAATGAGAAGCAGGCAAGACCTGTTTCAGTAATAATAGGAGAATAATTAAAAATTTTTATATATAGGAGATTTATATTATGGGAAAAATAATTGGTATTGACTTAGGTACAACTAATTCATGTGTTGCAGTTATGGAAGGTGGAGAACCAGTAGTTATCACAAACGCTGAAGGTTCTAGAACAACACCATCTATCGTTGCATTTGCGAATGACGGCGAAAGATTGGTAGGTGAAATTGCTAAGAGACAAGCAGTTGCTAACCCAGACAGAACTATCGTTTCTATTAAGAGAGACATGGGTACTGCCAGAAAGGTTAAGATTAACGATAAAGAATATTCACCACAAGAAATTTCCGCAATGATTTTGACAAAGTTAAAGGCTGACGCTGAAGCATATATTGGAGAACCAATATCAGAAGCAGTTATTACGGTTCCAGCATACTTCTCAGACGCTCAAAGACAAGCAACAAAAGATGCTGGTAAGATTGCAGGTTTGGAAGTAAAGAGAATTATCAACGAACCTACAGCAGCAGCTCTTGCTTATGGTATTGATAAAGACGTTACAGCAAGTCAGAAAGTTTTGATTTTCGACCTTGGTGGTGGTACATTCGACGTTTCAATTCTTGAAATGGGCGACGGTGTATTTGAAGTTTTAGCAACAAGTGGTAACAACAAACTTGGTGGTGATGACTTTGATAACAAGATCGTTGAGTGGATTATTAAAGAGTTCAAAGCATTAGAAAATGTAGACCTAACACAAGACAAGACAGCAATGCAGAGAGTTAGAGAAGCAGCAGAGAAAGCAAAGATTGACCTAAGTGGTGTAACAAAGACAAAGATTTCATTACCATTTATCGCAATGGCAAATGGAGCACCAAAGCACTTAGATTTAGAATTAACAAAAGCAAAGTTTGATGCATTAACAGAAGATTTAGTTAAGAAGACAATTGCACCTACAAAACAAGCATTGAAGGATGCAGGATTAGAGGCGAAAGATATCGCAAAGGTAATTTTAGTTGGTGGTTCAACAAGAATTCCAGCAGTTTACGATGCAGTTAAAGACTTCTTAGGGAAAGATCCATATAAAGGAATCAACCCAGATGAATGTGTTGCATTAGGTGCAGCGATACAAGGTGGTGTTCTTGGTGGAGAAGTAAAGGATATGCTACTTCTAGACGTTACACCTCTATCATTAGGTATTGAAACATTCGGCGGAGTATTCACAAAGTTGATTGAGAGAAACACAACTATCCCTACAAGCAAATCGCAAATCTTCTCAACAGCAGCAGATAATCAAACAGCAGTTGATATTCACGTACTACAAGGCGAAAGACAATTTGCTAAAGATAACAAAACATTAGGAAGATTTGAATTGGTAGGTATTCCACCAGCCAAGAGAGGTATTCCACAAATCGAAGTTATATTTGATATTGACGCAAACGGTATCGTTTCAGTTAAGGCAATTGATAAAGGAACAAACAAATCTCAATCTATTACAATTACATCTTCAACAAACTTGTCAGATGCAGATATTGAAGCAGCTATTGCAGAAGCAGAAAAATATAAAGCAGAAGATGAAAAGAGAAAGAAATTAATTGATGCAAAGAACAATGCAGAACAAATCATCCTTATGATGGAGAAGTTTAACGAAGAAAAGAACGAGAAGTTATCTGATGATGAAAAGAAGAAGATTGAAAATGCAATTGAAAAAGTAAAGAAAGCAGTTTCAGAAGCAGATACAGAAAAAGATGTCGAATCAGCAATGGGAGAATTCTCAAGCGTAACTGACCCAATTGTTTCAAAGATTTACAAGAATGAAACAGAGGCAGAAGCAACAGCATCAGACACGGCAGAAACAGACGAAGTTCTTGAGGCAGATGCAGTTGAAGTTGATGCAGACAACATGACTCCTCCAGAGGACGGCTGGGACGACTAATATAAAAGACGAATAGCTTACAAGGAACAGAATGGAAAAATCATATTATGATGTCCTGGAGTTGCAACGTAACGCTACCGCTGATGAGATAAAAAAAGCATATAGAAAACTAGCAAAGAAATATCATCCAGACCTATATACAAACTCACCAGAGTCTGAAAAAAAAGCAGCAGAAGAACGGATAAAGGAGATAAACCAAGCATATTCAGTTCTTTCTGATCCGCAAAAGAAACAGATATACGATACTTATGGAAGTGAAGAGCCTTCAATGGGAGGCGGTGCTGGCGGTCAAGGTGGAGGCTTTGATGCCAGCAACTTCAGTGGTTTTGGTGGGTCAGGTGGTGGTGGCTTCGGCGGTTTAGACTTTGACGATATCTTGTCATCAATATTTGGTGGCGGTTTCGGTGGAAATTCATCAAGTTATACATCAAGCAATCAGAATAGAGCAGAACGTGGCTCAGATATTAGAGCAAGTTTAACTATTACTCTTGAAGAGGCAGCAAACGGCGTAGAGAAAGCAATTTCACTTAAGAGAATGGAAAACTGTAAGGCATGTAAAGGTACAGGTGCCGAACATGGTACAGAATATAAGCAATGTTCTAGATGCCAAGGAACAGGAACAGTCAAACAAAGAAAGAAAACACTTTTCGGACAATTTGATTACGCATCGCCATGTCCAGAGTGTGGTGGTGTAGGGAAGATAATTCTTAAGAAGTGTTCTGAGTGTCAAGGTAGACAACGCACTCAAGAAATGGCAAAACTTAAACTGAAAATTCCTAAAGGCATCCAAGATGGACAAGTTATAACAATACGTAGTGAAGGAAGTGCTGGGAGAAACGGTGGACCAAGAGGAAATCTAGTTATAGAGATATCTGTTGCTAAGCATGAAATCTTTAACAGAAAAGGTTCAGATTTATATGTAGATATTCCTATTTCTTTTGTTGATGCAATACTAGGCACAGTGGTTGAAATCCCTACATTTAATGGATTATATAGATTAAAAATTCCTGAAGGAACTCAACCAGATCAAGTATTTGTAGCGAGAGGGTATGGAATCAAGAAGTTAAACAGCACATCTAATGGCGACCTATATATGAAGATTATTGTTGAAATACCAAACAAAATGTCTTCTACCCAAAAGACGCAACTAAATAAAATTTCAACAGAAATTGATAAGGCACAGTTTCCACGAAGAGAAAACTTCTTAAAGAAAACAAAAAAACTTACTAGATGAGATATGTAGAAATTGAAGTTGTAGTAGATTCCCAAAGTGCGGAAATTGTATCCACAGCCATGTTTTCAGCAGGTGCAGAAGGTCTTGAGATTAAAGACCCAAAGGATTATGAAGTTTTAAAATCATCAAAACTCTTTTGGGATTACGTAGACGATAATGCCATTGGATCCGCCGTGGAAGATGGAAAAGTTATCATTACTACGTTGATTGATTTAGATAAGAGTAGGGACTTTATACGGCAATTTGAGGAAGAATTATGTTATTATACAAACTTTGACAAGTTTGATTATAAGATTTCAACCCGAACAGTAGATAAATCTGATTGGAACGAAGAGTGGAAAAACAACTTTAAGCCGATTAGAACTACTAAAATTACAATAATCCCTATTTGGGACAACAACATTGAAAAATTAAAAACAAAGACCTTCTTAGTAAACCCATCAATTGCATTTGGCAGTGGAGAACATGCGACTACACGTATGTGTCTTGAATATATGGATGTCGAAGGGAAGGATGTAATTGACATAGGTTGTGGAAGCGGAATTTTGGGACTTTCTGCTAAGATTCTAGGGGCTAAATCAGTATTATTGATAGACATAGATGAAAACGCTGTAAAGAATGCCAAAGAGCATGCAGAGATTAATAAGATAAACGACGTGGTAATAAGACAAGGTGATTTAATTGAAAATGAAACGGCAGATGTTATATTTGCAAATTTGACGGCTGATATTCTTATAAGATTATCTAAGAAGATTAACAAAAACCTTAGAGAAGGTGGAAAACTAGTCATTTCTGGGATTATTACAGAAAGAGAAGAAGAAGTTGTTGCTAAATTCAAAGAAGCAGGATTTCGTGTTGTAGACGTAACAAGAGAAGATCCTTGGGTCGCTATGGTATTGATGAAAAATGCAGATTAGGCGTTTCTATGTGAATTTAAGCGATATAGATGGAGATAAGGTCATTGTCAATAATGACGAATATTCACACATATGCAACGTGCTTAGATATAAAGTTGGATACGAAGTAATCATATGTGCTAACGACGGTTGTGAACGATATGGTGAGATAGTTGAAATTACACCAAACGAGGTAATAGTCAAAGTCCACAAAGTAGTTGAAGTTGCAAAACGAGATTTTGAGTTAGATTTATATTGTGGGCTATTAAACAACAACAAATTAGATTATACAATTCAGAAATGTACAGAGTTAGGAGTTGATCAAATAGTTCCAGTACTTTTTCACAATTGTGACGAAAAAAAATTTAACTTAGAGAGAGCACAAAAAATATCTAAGGAAGCAGCAAAACAATGCAAGGCAGTATCAATCCCAGAGATTTTAGATTTACATGGTTACGATGAATTTATAAAACAATTGAGCAAATACGAGAATGTAGTCTTTGCATATGAAAATGCAAAAGATGGGAAAATAAATCAACAAAAGTTGGGAATGAAAATTGCTATCGTTATTGGCCCAGAAGGTGGATTCACTGAAAAAGAGCATGAAGAGATTTCTAAGTTTGGGAAATCAGTTACTTTAGGCAAGAGAATTTTAAGAGCAGAAACGGCAGCAACAGTTGCAACTACATTAGTCCTACAAAATAAAGGCGAACTCTAATGAAAGGCGTTTGCGTATTAACCTTAGGGTGTAAAGTAAATCAATATGATTCTGATGCAATGCTGAAAGTTTTTTTAGATGCAGGATTCGTTATATATGACACCTTACAAAAGACAGATATATATGTCGTAAATACATGTGCAGTAACGAAAGAAGCAGAAAAAAAATCAAGACAAATGATAACAAAGATTTTGAAACTCAGCCCTAAAGCCAAGATATATATTTGTGGATGTGCTTCTCAACGTGATGCGACACAGTTTGATAAAGACAACGTTATTTACATACAAGGGAATAAAAGCAAGGTTGAACTAGCCAAGGAAATTGTCTCTGAAACAAATATCTTTAAAAAGAAAATTGCTGATGATTTTTCTCTTCCTGCTACTTGTGCTGATTGTGGAGATATAGCTTCATTTAAAACAAGATACTTTATAAAAATTCAAGACGGATGTAATTCAAGATGTTCATATTGTATAATTCCCTTTTTAAGAGGTAAGAGCAGGTCTAGGAAGATAGAGGATATAATTACCGAAATAAACTCCTTAGAAGATAAAAAAGAAATTGTTCTAATCGGAATTAACCTATCTGCATATGGGAAAGATATAGACACAAATTTAACTCAGTTATTAACAGCACTTAAGGCATGTGAACTAAGAGTTAGGCTTGGATCTTTAGAACCAAACGTTGTTACACAAGAGTTCCTAACAGCATGTAAGAATATTAAAAACTTTTGCCCACACTTTCATCTATCACTGCAAAGTGCAAATGATGAAGTATTGAAAGACATGAGAAGAGCATACAATATGGAAATGTTTAGGAAAGCTGTGGAGCTTATAAAATCCAATTTTGAAGACCCAGCCATAACAGGCGACGTCATTGTTGGATACCCAACCGAAACAAGAGAACAATTTCTAGATAGTAAAAGGAATATAGAGGAACTAAAGTTTTCTGATATTCATGTGTTTTCATATTCAGTGAGAGAGGGTACAAAAGCGGCAGAATACAAACAACTAACAAAGAGTGAAATCCATGAAAGAGAAATGGAGATGGATCAAGTAAAACAAAAACTAATACTTAAATACCTTACAAATCAACTCAACAAAATGCACGAAGTATTATTTGAAACACAACAAGGCGAGTACAGCGTTGGACATACAAAGAACTACATAAAAGTATATGTTAAAGGCAAATATACCAACGAAATACGGACAATAAAGGCTAAGGGGTTATACCTAGACGGTATTTTAGCCGAAATTTAGTATTTTAGTTAACACCTTGGGCAATCATTGCATCAGCAACTTTTTTAAATCCTGCAATATTAGCACCCATAACAAGGTCATATGGAAGAGAGTATTCATCCAAAGTTTTAACGATATGCTTATGCATTGTAATCATAATTTGTTGTAACTTTGCATCTACATCTTTACTAGACCATGCTAAACGTTCACTGTTTTGAGTCATCTCTAATCCTGAAACTGCAACGCCACCAGCATTAACAGCCTTTGCAGGAGCAACCAAAACTTTGTTTTCCTGTAATAGTTTTAAAGCCTCATTTGTAGTAGGCATATTTGAAACTTCTATTAAGAACTTAATTTTCTTATCTAATATCTTCTTAGCATCGTCAATTGTGATTTCGTTTTGTGTAGCACAAGGCATACAGATATCAACATCAACGTTACCCCAAGGCTTCTTGCCAGCAACGAAGTCAGCACCAAATTTTTCAGCATATGGTTTAATAGCGTTTTTGCCACTTGCTCTTAGTTCTGTCATAAAGTCGATTTTTTCTTGAGTAGAGACGCCATTTTTGTCATATATAAATCCGTCAGGTCCAGACAATGTTACAACCTTTCCACCAAGTTCAGTTATCTTCTTTACAGCACCCCACGCAACGTTGCCGAATCCTGATAGAGCGAATTTTTTTCCTTTAATTTCTTGATTTAGTTTCTTCAAAATTTCTTGTAAGAAGTATGTTGCACCATATCCAGTTGCTTCTGGTCTTATTTTTGAACCACCGTATGAAAGAGCCTTACCAGTTAAAACACCATTTTCAAAACTACCGCTAATTTTCTTATATGCTCCAAACATATATCCAATCTCACGACCGCCGACACCCATATCTCCAGCAGGTACGTCAAGGTTTGCTCCGATGTGTCTTTGTAACTCTGTCATGAAACTATAACAGAAACGCATTATTTCTGCTTCGCTTCTACCACTTGGATCAAAGTCAGATCCACCTTTACCACCGCCCATTGGAAGAGAGGTTAGTGAGTTCTTGAATGTTTGTTCAAATCCTAAGAATTTCATTATTGACAGATTGACATTCTTTTGGAATCTTAAACCGCCCTTGTATGGTCCAATTGCATTGTTGAATTGAACTCTGTATCCACGATTTACGTGCCAATTTCCTTTATCATCCATCCAAGCAACTCTAAACATAATCTGACGATCTGGCTCAACCAATCTTTCTAATATTGCGTTATCTTTATAAACTTTTTCATTCTCTTTGATAATGATTGGAAGAGAGCGTAGTACTTCGCAAACTGATTGAATAAATTCAGGTTCGTGTGCGTTTTTTTCTTTTGTTGTTTTAATAACTGTTTCAATATAATCCATATATAACCATCCTTTTATTTGCCCTCAGCAAATTAATAAAATTTTATCACTGCAATATTTGTCAGTCAATTTCTTGAAAATGTTAAACAGCATAAAAAGAGAATTAATGAAAAAATTTTTAAAAGTCTGTATAAAAAAATAATGGCTTCGCAGTCATTATTTTTTAAGGGGGGGAAATTATGAGTGCATTTAAGATTTGAATAATCCTGAATGCTCTTTTAGTCTAATCAAAATAAGGAATGTTGTCAACTAAAAAATTGTAGTTTTGTACGGATTTTTAGCGAATATTTTTTAGATCTTTCAAAAACTCAACAAAACATTGAAATAAAAGCAATAATTATTTGCTGTTTTGTTGGAAATTTAAAAATTTTAAAGCACTTTCTGCAGCAATAGCACCATCTGAGCAGGCGGTAACAATTTGTCTAATTTGTTTTTCAGTAACATCCCCAGCGGCAAAGACACCGTCTATAGAAGTTTTCATTTCTTGATCAACTAATATATATCCACGCTCATTCTTTTTAACATTGAATAGTGAAGCAGTAGGGGTTTGTCCAACAGCAACAAAAACGCCATCCATGTTTATATCAGAGATTGCATTGGTTTTTAAATTTTTAACTTTTACTTTAGTTACTTTATTATCCCCAACAATCTCATCAATGACAGAAGATTTCAATTGTTTAACGTTACTTTCGTTTAATTTATCAACTAAAATCTTTGAGGCTCTGTATTCATCTCTTCGATGGGCTAGATATACGGTTTTAGCGAACCTTTGTAGATACATAGCGTCCTCTAGAGCAGTATTTCCACCACCCACAACAATTACGTTCTTATCTTTAAAGAATCCGCCATCGCAAACTGCACAATATGAAACACCACGACCAGCGAACTCTTTTTCGCCCTTTATATTCAAATATGTTGGAACTGTCCCAGTTGCAATGATAACTGCTTTTGAAGAATATTCTTCACCATCAATTGTTAATTTTTTGTCCTTTCCATCTAAATCTAAATTCTCAATATTTCCATATGCAAACTCAACACCTAGTGTTGTGCATTGTTCCTGCATTGACATTGCCAATTGAAATCCATTAACAGTTGCGAAACCAGGATAGTTCTCAATTTCTAGAGTGCGACCCATTTGCCCACCAACCGCTTGATTTTCAACAATCAAAACATTTAGCCCACCTCTGCGAGCATATACTCCAGCCGTTAATCCAGCAGGGCCACCACCAATAATAATTAAATCATATGTTCTCATAGGGAAAATTATAATAAAAAAATTAATTAATATAAATATATTTAAGGAATACTTTTTTAGAACATCATCAAGCAACTTTAAAGATATAAACAAGTCAAATACATAAAGACGAATAAAAAGTGTGGCAACCTACATAAATTATTCGTAAAGGATATGTAGATATGATTATAGAGTATTTGTATCAATTGATAAATAAAAAGGACAAGGGAAGAATAAAAATCATTACAGGTATAATAAAATGAGAAATCAGATTTTATGTCAAAAAAACTTTTATATTAAAGAGTAAAGAAAGTATTGAAATGATACAGATCCCGACTTTAGGATTTAACACCATAAAATTCCAATAAAAACACAAGAAATTTA
>CAUSLO010000007.1:0-39490 GCA_963532875.1 uncultured Clostridia bacterium
ATTGTGGCAAGTCTCCTTTGTATGTCTCTTTATTAATTACAATTTGAATTGACTTAAAACAAGTTCCATCATTAACTGCCAAAAATGCCATATTCTTGCTGTCTCTTACAGATCTAATCCATCCTGCAATTTCAACCTTTTTACCTAGGAATGATTTCCCATCTGAAATTATTTTTGATATGTCGATAAAGTTGTTCATTTGACCTCTTTTTTTAATATATTAATAAATTTATATAGTATTATACTACAAAACTATAACTGAGACCCCTAAAAATTTCTGATAATTTGGGAAATTTTGTATTATTTATTTAAATTGCTTGTCGAGTTTTAAATTTATTTACGTTGCAATTTTGAAAGTTCTTTTAGAAACATATGCTCTTCATATACTCTTTCGTATTCCGCAGGATCAATAAGTCGTTTCTCCTCATCGTGAACAATCTCAATATTTTCTGGTTTTTGCCTCATCTATACCTCACCATTCCCCTCTATGTCCCAATAAATCTGTTATTTTCTATTTGCCACATTCTAAGATATCTCACTAATTTGACTAATAGATATTCTAATCCGACAAATTTAACCAATACGTCTGCTGATTATTATATATTTCATCTATTCTATTTATGTAATCATATGGATTCTTAGCGTGTGGCAACCTAGTTATTAGGTTTTTGTCAAAATGTATTCGCTTTGATATTGCCCCTGCTCCAAAGGCTATTATATTTGTCTGTTCTTCCATGATATCTATATTGTATAGGCATTCCGTGCCAACTTTTGCATATCCGACATTTTCAAGACTTCCACCTGTATACTTTTGTCTATACATATAGTATGGAATGTATTCCGCCCTGTTTAGCGTGCATTGTGAATAATCAATCATTTTATTTGCCAAATTGTCATCTTCAAGACTCATGCGTCCTTCAATCTCCGATGCTCTTTTTTTATACAGTGTGTGAATTGTAATATTATCTGGGTTGTAGTAAATGGTTTTATCTAGTGAATATTTAAAGTCATAAAAAGTCTCTTCTGGCAACATGGCAATTAAATCCATATTTATTAAAAACCTATCTCTAGCCAATTTGTATGCCCTATCTATATCGTATGAGTTATGTAGGCGACCTATTGTTTTCAGTGTGCGGTCGTTAAATGTTTGAGGATTGATAGAAATTCTATTTACTCCTTCTTCAGATAACATTGAAAGCATCTCTTCTGTTATTGTCTCTGGTCTACCCGCTTCAACGGTGAATTCCTGGTGTTCCTTCGGAAGTGCTCTAATTATTTGTTGCAACTGGTTAATTGGCAATGCTGTTGGTGTTCCTCCGCCTATATATACTGATCTAACATTACCTCTATTCTTTTTAATTATTTCTGGCAACAAAGACAACTCTCGAATTAAACATGAAACATATGGGTCTACCAAGTGCTTTGTTCTTTCTAATGGCTCAGATACAAAAGTACAATATTTACATTTACTTGGACAGAACGGAATGAAAATAAATATATCATACTCGTCCTTTTTACTTAGTATTGGATTTTGTATATCAACTATTGACTTTACCAAATCAACTTTCTTATCAATTACTGAGAAAACATTTGTAAATGTGTCTCGTGCGGACTTACCCAAATCTCGATATAGTTTTGTTGGTCTTATTCCTGTTAAACAACCGTATGGTAAATTGATTCGGGTTAAATATGCAAGGACGTTATATATTGCAACCTTGAGATATATTTTAATATTCCTCTTTATTTCTATCTCGTCGTTTCCTTCAATTTTATACGTATATACCTTTTTAAAATTTTCAAAAAAATCAGACTTGAATTCTGCTCTAAGAATTCCGTTTTCATATTTGTAATCAAGGTCTATATTGAGATCCCCTTCGTATCTTGGCTCGAAAAGTCTGACAAGTTCTAAAAGATCATTTTCGTATTCTTTATTCTGGATCGTAAGATGCAAACTGGTCAAACTTGCTATGCTCCCTCTCATGTTCTACTGTTGTACTATTTCCATGCCCTGGAAAGATTCTATAGTTTTTATCTAGGTCGCAGAAAATTCTTGATATACTTCTTATCATTGCTGGAAGATTTCCTGTTGGAAAGTTAGTTGCTCCTATGCCGTGGTAGAACAAAGTATCTCCTGAAAACATATAATCCTCAAGCATGACAATCATTGATCCAGCCGTGTGTCCAGGGGTACTCATGAATTTCGTTTTCATACCGCATATATCCATTTCTTTAGTGTCTTCAATAGTTATGTCTACTTTAAATTGTCTAACTGTCTCTCCATTCTGATATGCAAGATTCGTCTTGTCTGAAATCATATGTATATCTTCTTTGTGCATTATTACTAGAGCATTAGGATATAAATCTAAGAAATCTGCAACTCCGCAAATGTGGTCAAAGTGTCCATGCGTTAAAATTATATATCTTATTTTGATGTTATTTCTTTTTATATATGAAAGTATATCTTCCGTGCACTCCCCGACGTCTAAAATAAAGCCTTCTCTTGTGTCTTCGTCAAAGCATATATACGTGTTGGTATACATTCTCGTTGTTTCAAACTGTCTTATAGATATCATCTTCTAACCTCTATTACACCTTTTATTGTTTCAATTTTTCTTATGATCTTATCCAACTCATCCGTATTGTGAATCTGTACGCTCATAGAAATTTCTGTTACTTGATCTTTATCATAATTTCTTAACGTCGCAGAATGAATTGGAACTTTTAAGTTAGACACTACGGTTGTTACTGCAGAAGCCAATCCTATTTGCTTTTCGGCTTTAATCGTGATTGTTGAGTAGAAACTGTCCATTGCCTTTACATCCCACTCTGCCTTTATTAATCTTGATTCTTCCATGCCTTTTACATTGTGGCAATCTTTACGATGCACAGATACTCCTTTGCCTCTTGAAACATACCCGATGATATCGTTACCTGGTACTGGCGTGCAACACTGAGCAAGCCTAACTGCAAAGTTTGCACTTCCATTAATTAGGATTCCGCTCTTAGATTTTTTAGATTCTGTTTTCTTTTCTTTAACGTCAAATATGGTTGTTGGATTTTGCTGCTTAAAATGTTCTATTAGCCGCGATAAAACTTGATTCGCTGAAATTCCGCCATATCCAATTGCTGCATACAAATCATCTTCTTCGCTAAAGGATTGTTTCTGAAGTATCTGCAAAACAGCCTCTTGAGCCCATAAATCACTCAAGATGTACCCCCTTCGCTTACTTTCTCTTTCTAACATCTCCTTTCCACGGTTGATATTCTCTTCCTTCATCTCCTTTTTGAAGAAGGCTCTTATCTTAGATTTTGCAGATGCTGTACGTACAAAATTAAGCCAATCAAAACTTGGTCCTTTACTTGTTGGGGACGTTATTATCTCAACGATGTCACCTGTTTGTAACTTATGAGTCAGTGGAACAATCTTTTTATTCAGTCTTGCCCCTATGCACGAATTTCCCACCGCTGAGTGTATTTTATATGCAAGGTCAATTGGTGTTGATCCAACTGGCAAATCGTATACGTCGCCCTTTGGTGTAAATACAAATACTTCATCATCAAAGACATTGATTTTAACAGCGTCCATAAATTCTTCTGCTCCACCAATATCTCGCTGTGCTTCAACAACTTCACGTAGCCAACGCACTTTGCTATCTAGTTCTGTCTCTCCTACGCCTTTGCCTTCCTTGTATTTCCAGTGTGCAGCAATTCCATATTCTGCAATTGCGTGCATTTCATGTGTTCGTATTTGTATTTCAAATGTTTCGTTGAATTCTGTTAATACTGTTGTGTGTAGGGACTGATAGTTGTTTGCTTTAGGCATTGCAATATAGTCTTTAAACCTTCCAGGAATTGGTTTCCACATTGTGTGTATTGCCCCCAACATCGTGTAACAATCTTTGACTGAATCAACGATTATTCTAACGGCTAAGAGATCATAGATTTCATCTATACCTATATTGTTCTTTATCATTTTTTTATATACAGAATAAAAGTGTTTTGGTCTTCCGTTTACTTCTCCCTTAATGCCAACTTCATCAAGTTTGTTTTTTATTCTGTTACTTACTATCTCAAGAAATCCTTGTCTCTCACTTCTTGTCTTCATAACTCCAGAAGTTACTTCTTTATATTTATCTGGCATTAGGTATTTCATGGCAGTATCTTCTAGTTCGCATTTAAAAAATGATATACCAAGTCTTCCTGCCAAAGGTGCATAAATGTCTAAAGTTTCCCTCGCTATGTATTGTTGTTTCTCTGGTGGTAGGTATTGCAGAGATCTCATATTGTGCAACCTATCTGCTAACTTGATAATGATAACTCTCAAGTCTTTTGCCATGGCTAAGAATATCTTTCGGAAATTTTCGGCTTGTTGCTCTTGTTTGTTCACGAATTGTAGTTTTTCAAGTTTCGTTACCCCTTCTACCAACTCAAAGATTTCATCTCCGAATTCTCGTCTAAGTTCATCCGCACCAACTACTGTATCCTCAAGGACGTCATGTAGAAACGCAGCAATTATTGTCGATGCATCAAAGCCAAAGTCTGCAAGAATACTGACGACCTCACATGGGTGTATGAAGTAATCCTCACCTGAAACTCTCTTTTGTCCCAAATGGGCACTATATGCAAAATCGTATGCCTTCTTGATTTGAGAATATCTCTCTGGATAATTTTTTCTAAGTTTTAATAACAATTCACTCATGACTTTAAATTTTTATATATTGCGGATTTCTCCCACTCAACTGCTTTTTTCTCAATAATTATATTTTTCTTTTCTAGGGTTATAAGTCCTATCTCTAACATAATATTACATACTATACGGAAGTTTCTATAGTTAACTTTTGATTGAGAATTAACTACCTTGTATAGACTTTTGATATCGTAAACTTGTCTGTTACCAGATCCTAACAACTGAATCTTTGAGGCAATTTCTCTTAATTCGTTATCTGAAATGCTCGGTGGGGATACCACTTCGCCCTCTAAAAGCCATGTTTTTACGTAGTCTGGGATTTGATATATATACCCAAGAGACATTGGAGTTTTCATGAAGACAACGTTTTTATAGTATTTAAAATCAAAATTTTCCCATGGTGCGATTACTACTGAAGTAATTGGAAGCATATTTGTGTTACTTAAAAATCTATATGGCAACCCCTTGATTATTTCGTTCTTACAGTCTTCGTACTCAGATAGCGAATTAAAAACAAATAGATTCCCTAACCCTACTTTTGCTAATCCCTCCACACCTTTCTCAGATATTTTATCTACTTCAATATTGTTGTAACTTTTCAATTGATGCAAATTTAACACATCATATTCTTCATCAGTCATATCTGTACTTAATACATTGAGGCTTACTATATTCCCCTGCAGTCTAGATGTGCCACCGTATTCATTGAAGTCGCAATATATTTTATACTCCGCATCAAACTTGCCCATATCTTTCAAATATGAATATTTACTGAATCCAATTAAATCAATCTTGTCTCCCTTGCTCTTTACATGTTCACTGATAGAAATTTGTTCAAATTCAACGTTCTCGGCGTGTAGGATAAATCTTGGTTTAGGATTCCCCATTCCTGTTGGTTCTAGGTATTTTAAGTCCGCTATGTATTGTTTTGTATTAGCGTCAAGAGTTAAAATTTCTTCATTGTCTTGTTGCCTAAATGCGTGCTGTGTATATTTTGACATTACAATCTCATTTATTCGTTTTCTAAACTCTGCAAAATTATCTTGCGTGATCGTTACTCCTGCCGCCATTGAGTGCCCACCAAATGCTATGCATAACTCAGTTACTTCACTTAGGCATTCATGCAGGTTGACCTCTGGAATGCTTCTGGCTGAGCCTTTAAGAATACCGTCCTTTGATTGGAATAAGATAACTGGTAGGTGAAACATTTCACATATCTTTGATGAAGCAATTCCTATTACTCCTGAGTCCCAATCTTCACCATATAGGACGATTATTTGCTCTTTATTGAAATCTATATGCTTGATTGACTCTAGGGCAGATTTAATTACAATCTCACATAACTCCTGCCTCTTTTGGTTTAACGCATCTAATTCTTTTGCTCGTGTGATAATTAAGAAAAAATCATCTTCTAAGAATAACTCAACCGCTTTGCTTGGATCACTCATTCGCCCACTTGCGTTTATCTTTGGAGCAATACGATATGAAATATCTTGAGCCTCTATTTTTTTTCCTTCTAGAAGGCACTTATAGCATTTGTCTCTCGCACATGTTGCTCTTCCATTAATTTGATCCAGTCCCTTCTTTGTTATGATTCTGTTGTCGGAAAGTAACGGAACGACATCGGCAATTGTTGCTATGGCTACCAAGTCTAAGTATTTTTCTGCCTCCTTAATGCCAAACAATGCTTGAATAACCTTAAAGATTACTCCTGCTCCGCAGTATTCATAGAATCCTTTCTTTTCAACTTTTGGGTTAAGAACAGTACATTTTGGCAATACATCTCCTGGTTCATGATGGTCGGTTATAATTACCTCAACGCCTTTTTCTTTTAAGTACTCAACTTCTTCAACTGCTGTTACGCCACAATCAACTGTTATAAACAAATCGGGTTTCCATCTACCAATTGCCTTGTTTATACTTTCTTTTGTTAAACCATACCCATCTTCTCTCTTTGGCAAATGATATTTGATATCTAATTTATCTTTAAGTGCTAGCATTAAAATAGACGTTGCACATATTCCATCACAATCGTAGTCTCCAAAGACCATTACTCGTTGCTTTAAGGCGATTGCTAACTTCAGTCTTTCGACAACTTCCTTCATATTATTTATTTCATATGGGTTAATTAAATTAGACAAATCAGGACGCATAAAGTTGTCTATCTCGTCCAAAGCGATTCCACGACTTAGAAGCAATTCCACAAATGCGTACGTAACTCCGTACTTACTTACAAACTCCCAAATCTTATTTGTGTCTACATCTTTTCTTCCATTTTTTTCTTCCATTTTTCCTCTCGATTTAATTGTATCACATTAGTTGTTTTTCTTAACTTTGCAAATTGCAAAACCTAGGTTGAAACTGTATACTTTTTGTATGAAATTATTTGTTGCTTCAGATATACATGGAGATGCAGTTAGTTTAAAAAAATTCTTTGCAGTTGTTGATAAGCATTTGGCTGAGGACAAAAACTGCAGAGTTATTCTATTAGGCGATACGTATAACCATGGGCCTAGGAATCCAATTCCAGAAGGATACTCACCCCAAGAAGTTGCTTTTACGCTAAACGCAGCAATGAACTTTTTGACGGTTATAAAAGGAAACTGTGATAGCGAAGTTGATGAAATGATTTCTAATTTTCCTATTATTCCTGACTTCCAAATGGATTGGGAAAATATAAATCTATATTTTACACACGGTCATAAGGTAAATAAAGATATGCCATATAAAAAGGTAGGAAATAAAAAAACCATTGTCCTACATGGGCACTTTCACATTCCAGCCATTGATGTCGTTGATGATATAACTTACATATGTGTAGGTTCGCTGGGAATGAATCCAAAAGGAACTCCAAAGTCATACTGCATAATCGACGAAACTAGTATTTCCATATATACTCTTGATGAGGAACTAATTGACAAAATAGAATTTTAGATATTCTAACCCGCTTAATTCGGCTTTTGCTCGGATTTGTCTACATCTGCAGTACCATCAATCAATACTGGCGTTTGTCTTACATAATATTTCTTTGAAGGAACTATCATAAATACTAAGAATAATGCCATAGGGATTGTGGTTAGCAAAATTACTAATAGTTTTAACCCCAGTGTCTTCTTTGGTACTGGCTTCTTAATGACAATCTTTTCGCCTTCTTTGATGTCATCTTTGTTAATAAATCCAACGAATGAACCTTTTTGATTAACAAGCCAAACACAAACTTTTTCTTCGTTACCTTGCTGATGCCCTATGCGATACATTGTATATTTATCATCTGGGCTTACTGATATTTCTTCATCTATATTGATTCTTAATTTTGTGTTATTCTTAAGAACTACTTGTTTCTTGCTATCCATTCGTTCTATTAATGTTGTGTGTTCCTTCTTTACGTAAAATTCATCGTTACATTCAAATAACTTTACTTTATAGTGTTCTGAATCATACTCGCCTATTTTTTCTACCAATGCGTCCTTGTCCATAACAACTTTAAACGATGGATCTCCTACCTTTCTCAGTATGATTTCTGTGCTTTCATTCTCTGGGCGAACGTAGTCAGCATATGCATAATTCTTCGATCCTAATAGAAAGGAAAAAGCGATTAGAATAAATACCACTGCTACTATTAACTTCTTACTTTTTGTCATACACTAATTATATACTAATTTATTTCTTACTTTTAGAACTTTTTAACTTTATTATTGCTATATACATAATATTGTATTGTATATCCATTATCTTCAATTGGCTCTTCTCTATTTTCTAAAGTCCAATCTTCGTGTACATCTAAATTTTCAAAAAAGACTGTGGCTTCCCCATTTGCAAAAACTTTGGTTACGTATGCTTTTTCGCAATATGGAAGCATTGTCTTATACATCATCGCTCCACCGATAATAAATATCTTCTTTGATGAATAGGCTTTTAGAGTTTCTGATAATGCTTCGAGCGAATCAACAACAATTGCCCCCTCTACCTCTTCTCCGTCGGGCCACAAAACTATATTGGTTCTATCTGGTAATGGTTTCCCCTTTGGCAAAGACTTTAGAGTATTAGAACCCATTACTACAATATTTCCAATTGTTGTTTGTTTGAAGTGGTCAAGATCTTGAGGAAGTCTAAAAAGTAATGTATTGTTCTTCCCTATTCCCCAGTTATTATCTACTGCAACTATTAGATTCATTACTACACCGCCACTTCGATTTTATAATCAAAGTTGTTTGTTTTGTAATCAATCAATTTAAAGTCATTAACCGTGAAATCATAGAAGTTCTTTATATCCTTGTTCATCTCAAACTTAGGAGCATCGAATGTTGGTGCTTTCAACATTTCTTTGATTATATCAACATGTCTATCATATATATGTGCATCTGCAATTACATGCACAAATTTCCCTACTTCTAATTCAGATATTTGAGCCATCATGTGTACCAATACTGCATACTGTACAACATTCCAATTGTTTGCTGTTAAAACGTCTTGTGATCGTTGGTTTAAAATTGCATTCAATTTATTCCCCTCTACATTAAATGTCATAGAATACGCACATGGATATAGATTCATTTCATGTAGATCTTGAAAGTTATATATGTTTGTCATAATACGTCTTGAATGTGGATTATTTTTTAAATCGAATATTACTCTATCAACTTGGTCAAACATGCCTTCTTTATACTTATGCTTTACTCTTAATTGATATCCGTATGCTTTCCCTATAGATCCGTTTTCATCAGCCCAACTATCCCAAATTCTGCTATTCAAATCTTTTGTATTGTTTGATTTTTTTTGCCATATCCAAAGCAACTCATCTATTGCAGACTTGAAGTATGTCTTTCTTAGAGTTAATATAGGAAATTCTTTTGATAAGTCGTATGTATTTACTATTCCGAATTTTTTAACTGTATGTGCTGGAGTTCCGTCTAGCCACTTTGGTCTTACATCGTAGTCCGTATCCCAAACACCATTCTCTAATATGTCCTTGCAGTTTGAAATAAATATATTATCGGCTATTGACATTAACAACTCCTAAAACAAATCGTATCCTGCTTCTAAGCACTTCTTATTTGATTCTATGAATTGTGGCTTGCTTGCAAAAACCTTTTCAATTGTCGAGAACATTTGCTCTTTTGTAAATAACTCAGAGATTTTAATATATGCTCCTAAGATAACCAAATTCATTGCTTTATCGTTTCCAACCTCATGTGCTATCTCATTTGCTTTTACGTATACTGCCTTTATATCTTTTCTTTTTACTTTATCTGAAATCAGAGAACTATTA
Organism: uncultured Clostridia bacterium; assembly: GCA_963532875.1. Taxonomy (GTDB): domain Bacteria; phylum Bacillota; class Clostridia; order Christensenellales; family CAG-917; genus CAUTUX01. The sequence continues at coordinate 9,957 of CAUSLO010000007.1, forward strand.
ACTATTACTATCCCATTTGGCAAAACAGCATCAACAAATTTATCTAAACTTGGTTTATTCATTGCTATTAAACAATCTGGTTTTGCAATGATTGGTGATGCTACTTCTTTGTCATCTATAACAACAGAACAGTTTGCCGTTCCTCCACGCATTTCTGGCCCATATGATGGTAACCATGTTGCCGCCTTATTTTCATACATTGCTGCATATGCAAGCATTTGCCCTAGAGATAGTACCCCTTGACCTCCAAATCCTGCTACGATTATCCTTTGCATACTACACCTCTTTGAATACCCCAAGTGGGTATTGTGGAATCATTTTCTCTTTAACATATTCTAATGCTTTGTCTGGAGCCATATGCCAGTTTGTTGGACAAGTTGAAAGTAACTCTACAAAAGAGAACCCCTTGCCTGCTACCTGATTATCAAAAGCCTTTTTGATGCATTTTTTTGCATCTCTAATTCCTTTGATATCTGCCAATGAACATCTTGCGATGTAACTTGGTCCATCTAGAGTTGCAAGCATTTCACTCATTCTTATTGGATATCCGTTTTTAACCGCATCACGTCCATATGGTGATGTTGTACTCTTTTGACCCAATAATGTGGTTGGTGCCATTTGTCCACCTGTCATTCCATATATTGCGTTATTAATAAAGATAACTGTAATGTTTGTGCCTCTCATTGCAGCATGAACTATTTCAGCCATACCAATTGATGCTAAGTCGCCGTCTCCTTGATATGCAAATACTATTGTATCAGGTCTAACTGCCTTAACGCCTGTTGCAACTGCTGGTGCTCTTCCGTGGCTTGCTTCTTGCATGTCAACATTGAAGTATTTATATGCGAAAACACTACATCCAACTGGACATATTCCAACTACGCCGTCTTTAATCTTACCTTCTTTTTCTAAGTCTTCTAATGCTTCCGCTACTAACCTCTGCGAAATCCCATGCGTACAGCCTGGGCAATAGTGCAAAGGTTCATCTGTTAAATATTTAGATTTTTCAAATACTACTGCCATTTTACTTGCACTCCTTTTTAACAAATTCAACTATGTCTTCTGGAGACATTACATTCCCACCAGACCTTCCATAAAAGAGAACTGGTTTTCTTTGTTCTGTATACAACTTTACGTCTTCAACGTATTGTCCCATACTTAATTCAGTTACAACAAATTTCTTTACTCTATCTGCTTTTGCCAATTCCAACATCGCATCTTTTGGGAATGGTGATAAGGTGATTGGTCTGATTAGCCCTGCCTTAATTCCTTGTTCTCTCAACATATCAACAGCAGACTTTGCTATTCTTCCTATTGTTCCATACGCACTGATTACGATCTCTGCATCGTCTGTTTTGTATAGGTCAACCATTGTTTCGTTCTTCCCCATTTCTTCGTAAACTTTAGCGAGTCTATGATTGATCTCTTCTAATTCATCAGGGACAATGTATAGAGAGTTTATAACCCTTCTCTTTTTGCCGAATTCTCTTCCATCAGCAGCCCACTTCAATGGTTTAACTTTGCTTAGATCTTTCATGTCTGGCAATGTAATTGCTTCCATAATTTGTCCAAGCATTCCATCGCCTAAAATCATTACTGGGACTCTGTACTTCTCGCTCTTTTCAAATGCATCATAGATTATGTCAACACATTCTTGTACTGAACTTGGCCCATATACAAGCATTTTGTAGTCGCCATGCCCACCGCCCTTAACTGTTTGGAAATAGTCTCCTTGTGCTGGTTGTATTCCGCCTAATCCAGGTCCACTACGTACCATGTTTATAATGACGCATGGCAACTCAGCACCGCACATATAACTTATTCCTTCTTGTTTTAAACTAATTCCTGGGCTTGATGAGCTTGTCATTGCACGTCCACCTGCTGCCGCAGCACCATACAACATATTAATTGCCGCAACTTCACTTTCTGCTTGAACGAATGTTCCGCCTACTTCAAATTGTCTCCAACTCATGTACTCTGGTATTTCATTTTGTGGAGTAATTGGGTATCCTGCATAAAATCTACAGCCACCTCTTATTGCTGCTTCCGCTATAGCCTCATTTCCTTTCATCAATCTTTTTTCTGCCATACTACTTCTCCACCTTGATTACACAATCAGGACACATCATCGCACAAAAAGCACATCCAATACATTTCGCTGGATCTTTTTCTTCAAGTACGAAATATCCTTTACTATTGGTTGTTTCTTTTGAAACTTCCAAAATCTTCTTTGGGCATACGCCAGTACACAATCCGCAACCCTTGCACTTCTCTTTGTCTATTGTTAACTTTGGCATCTCTTTTACCTCATATTTTGTGTATGAAACAAACACCGATATTTTACATACCAGCAATTTGTCCTCACGTTCATGTATTATTTTACACGACGGTGTCTTTATTGTCTATTTATAGCCCATAGGGTTTTGCATTCTATTTTTACCTTCTTTGTATCACTATCTTGGTACTCATGTCATATTTTTTTACTTTACTTTAGTCAGTATATAAATCACTCTATTTCTCGCAACTGCCAACCTCGTGTCCAAATTATATATTAAATTTTAATATCAATAAATATCTTTTACACAATATTATTTACATAACATATATCGTATACCAGCATGAGTATTATCCTCACTTGAGGTCGCATTGTGCGACCTCAAGTTTCATAGTCGGATACTGTCAATTGAAAACAAAGTCATTCTGAAAATCTTAATATATTTCTTTTCATCTCTTTTCTTAAATTACCAGTATTAACTTCCTAGATATCCGAGTTATATATTAAATTTTCATATCTAATAAATTACTTTTACACAGTATTATTTACATGACATAAATTTTGTGCATATTAAAATCTGTCATTTTCTAACTGATTTTATTTAAAAGCCTCATAATCAAATCTGCATCCTCTATCTTCGCAATGCCGAAAGTCTTTTTGCCAGCATCTTTTAATGACGCCCCAATGTGATAAACTTCTGTTTTATCTATAATTAAAAATCTGTCATGAAAATCCGTGTTTGTTTTAACAAACAGTTTTGAATATTGAGCATTAAATTTATCTATATCTTTAACCGATAAATTCCCCTTTCCTGCTGTCACAATAACAACATTCACCCCATTGTTTTTCTTACACAGGATATTTAAAGTATTCACATCTACATAGTTGTCAATTAGGATTATTTCTCTTTCTGCTTTTTGAATAAGCCCAACAATAAAACTGAAAGCATCATAAATTTGTCCGTCGAAAAACAAATTTTGTTTTACCTCACTATTGCTTGCAATATAGTTGAATATTTCTTCCAGTTTCTTGTCAGTTTCCAACTGTTTTAATTCCACTCTATCCAAGCGACTAAACATCTCTTTGTTTGAAAGAAGAAATCTTCTCATTTCTACAAAACTATTCATGATTTTAATGCTAATTTCCACTGCCACATCACTTTTAAGAACAGCGGAAAGCATAGCAATTCCTTGTTCAGTAAACACATAAGGCATATATCTTCTGCCGCCATAATTATTATTTAAACTTGAGGTTCCAAAATGGAACCTCAAGTTTTCATACTCTTCTTTAGTCAATTGAAAGCAAAAATCATCTGGAAATCTATTGACATTTCTGCTTCTCTGTTTGTTTAAATACTTTGTTTCAACTTGATACAGCATTGCAAGATCACTATCTACCATTACTTGCTTGCCTCTAAATGTATAAATCATATTCTGTATTTCTCTGTTTTTAGCAATAACAAGATTTTTATCTTCTGTCATAAATACCTCTAACTTACTCTTAACTCAATCCTCTCTATCCTATCTTGATACTGAATGTTCCTTTATGTTTATTTGTCTTAGAATTAAATTACACACACCACGTCTGTTGTTAATACACTCCTAATACATACCAAATAATAGGTTCTCTTTTAAATCAACCACTCTCTAAAAAAGCAACTAATCTACTAAGAAACAAGTAGCAAACCTATTAAATCACCAATAAGTATTTAAACTAGTCGCAACAACTAAGCGAGCCTATTCTTTCTAAGCAAATTCAACAAGTCTAATATAACTTGCATATCCTTCTGCTATTGCATCTTTATTATAGTCTACAAGCGGAAGACTACTCTTATCCCCTTTGATCATAATCATCTCATGATGGTATCCGTTCTTCTTATATGTGTTAAAGAATAGGTATCCTTCTTTATTCATTTTGCGTTCTCCAATCTTTCTGAGTTCTCGATAGTTGTTTATGACAGTTGCTGTATAATCAGACTTAGACATTGAAGGGTTCATTTCTCTCCAGTTATTATAATTAACTGCTGACGCTACTACTTCATTGGTATCTGCAAATTTTGGTAGCCCTATTTTTCTTCCAGTAGTCATGTTTAATTTTTTCATTAAGAACTTTTCAAAGAAGTTCTTTAAATATGAATCGTTATATCCTTTTCTTAATGCTGCATCTGTATGTTCATCTCTAAACTGTGCAACGTCTATTGCCTTACTCATCCTGTGTGGGTTGTTGTCGTTGAACTGTTCAAAGCCTACCTTTTCATACTCGTAATATCCATTTAAGACTTTATCATATTTAATTCCTTTGTAGTATACAGTATCAATTGTATGTACCGTCCTTGTTGTTACATTTATTGTTTCAGATTCTAAGTGCCCTTGTTCAATGCCATATGTTGAACTTCTTTTTTGAGGATATGAATCCTTGTATTTATCGACGTCTTCTACCGCAAGGATATTTACTACATGTGCTCCTATTGTTGTGATTTCGCTCTCGCTATATCCATTAATCTTCCCTGGATGATGAGTGGTCTTATAGTAAATATCGTTAGTTGAGTTGATTTGCTTTATTGTATATGGCAATTTGCTATTTAGGACTGTTATTTCTGTATATCCTTTAGATAAGTCTTTTTTAACCTTAACTCCTTGATTGTCATCTTTGTAGTTTAAAAATTCATCTGCGATATTGCCATGCATTAACCTTATTACGGCTTCTTTTTTGTTGAATTTTGGAGTTAGGTATAATGGCTCATTTATAATAGCCCCATTAAAATTAAAATCTTTATTTGTATATTTTGTCTTCCAACCCAAAAAGTCTTCATCTGTTGTTGAGTTAAGTGCTGGCTCTTTTGCAACTTGTTGCCCAACCTTATAAGTTAAAATAAGTCTGCCAACTTCTAACTTTTGTCCTATTGCATCTAATTCACCTGATTCTACCTGATGTCCAAATGGGACTTCTAATACAAGGTCTATTGTTCTTCTATATACTCTAAATGTATATGACGCAGTAGGATCTAATTTAACAACTGATTGACCTTCATAGCCATCTAGCGTCATTACATACTCACTTTGGAATAGGTCTTGTTTTTTTACTAATTTATATATTGTGGCTTTCAAGTCTAGAATTTGCGTTTCCGTTGGTTCTTGTCCATCAAACTTCAAGGATCTCTTGCCGAGGTTTACATTTGTACTGTTATCAATATATTCAGCACCTGTTTCAAAAGCCAAATCTTTTTCCGGTTTTTCAAACTCAACCCTTGCTGTCATCTCTGTATTTGTTAAATAATTCCAACGTGCATACAATACAATTTTTGTGCCAGTTGTAAAGTCCGCCAAATCATTAAATATTGTTTCTTCATCTAACACTGGGCTATCTGGTGAATCTGTTCTGCTCCATCCTCTTAATGTTGCCTTGCCTCCGCCTATTCTGTTGAATTCAATGCCTTCTTTTGGCAGCAAAACTTTTTTCTTATATGACACAGTCATTTCTGTAACTGCTCCAGTCATCTCACCTTCTGCACTATATCCATTTACAAACTCTACTTGGTTTTGTTTTAAACGATAATATAACTTAATATGAACAACTCCCTTCTTCGTTACCTTATAGTAATATTCGCTATTTGAGTCTTGACCTATTAAACTTTGACCATCTTCCCCCATATTCTCTGCCATTGTCTTGTTCATATCAATTTCATGACCTGCAAATGGGAATGCTGTGTTTGGTGTGGTTGGTAAATGCAAGTCAATAAACCTATCTAAATCTACATTTTGTCCTTTATCATACTCTTTGTTATCCGGTCTTCTTGCTTCTTTTTCATCACGTTTTGCATATGAATTATCGCTCTTTTCAAATATGTATTCTACTTTTACCTTAACCCTATTTGACTCTATCCACTTAGGTCTAATGGTTATGTCTGTTGCTGGCATAACGTATGTGTCTTCTTGAGTATCTACTTGTCTATTTAGAAGGTATTTTGAAATTGGTGTGCCATCGCTATATTCCCAACCCTCAAATGTGTATTTAACCTCACCGTTGACTTTCTTTGCAACTGGTGCCTTTAACACAACTTTATCCATATGTCTGACAGACTGTCTTAACTTACCGCCATCTCTCGTGTATTTACCCTCATCCATTTTATCGTCTGGTGCGATGTTTAAATAGTATTCTTTTGGACGATATAGGTATGTAACCTCTACATCGTCTGAATCATCTTTTTTAATGATATATGTATTAGATAATTCAATTTTATTATTTATAAAGAAATATCCCACATCATATGCTTCGTCTTTACCAATTTCTAATTTGTCTTTGAATTTTTTTAATGCATAAGTATATCTTTCAAGTACAACTTCTCCGTTGTTTGCACGATATAAGTCAAGTGTAGAGTTTGCAATTGAGATTCCTTCATATCCTACTGATGCTAAGCCGAGTTTTTCTCTTTCATCTAATTTTGATGTATCAACGCCTAATTCATATAAATCTTGTCTAACTTGCTCTATACGTCTTAACTCATCCCTATCTTTAACTTTTCCATCCTTAATTTTTTCACTATCAAAACTTAGGTGTTGGACTGTTAATTTAACTTTGCGTCTGTCTGCAGTAATCTCAACTTTATTTTCTGTTTCACTCATCTGTAGTTTACCACCAGTCCTTCTAATCGAATCGGTTTCAAACACCTGGTGGAATGATGCCTTCCATGATAAGGAGTGCATCCTTGTTGTGATTTGTCTCATGATTTCTTTCTTGATGTCCTCATTGTTGAAATCTATTTCTTGACCAAGTTGTCCTCTATATTGAACCTTAATGCGATCCATCAAACATTGTTCTGCACCATACCCCAATCCGTCTGGGTTTTGAAGTTTAACAGTGAACTCTACTTGGATGTTAGGCTCTTCCCAAGTTGCATACAACTTCAATACTGTACCTCTTGTGCGATGTACATATGTTTCCAAATTTAGTGGTACATAATGTCCTGGACTTTCTTCATACTTCCATCCCTTAAATCTAGTATGAACTCCTGGTTGACGGATGATTTGATCAGGTGTTGACTTCACTCTTAGTTTCTCAATTAAGTCGTCTTCAAATCCGCTACCGTATCTAATACTCCTCTGCAATCCATCCATGTTAAATATATTTTTGAATTTTGTATCATCAATATATCCATTGTCTTCGTGTGGAAGTCTCTTCTCCAACTCTATGTTTGCCTTTCTTCTAGCATATTTAATAGTTAAGTGCATGAAGTCTGATTTGTTTATTGTAACTCCACCACTAGGTAATGCCTTCTTTTCTCTTTCGTCATATATTACCGTTTTAGTTCTATCAAATTCTTCTTCATTAGGTGGGTTAGAATCAAAGACATCCGCATATGCTTGATTGAGGCTTTTATCTCTTGCTCTGTTAATTCTTTTGCTTGTATATCCTTCTTCTTCGCAATATTGGAAATCACCATTAACATCTTCATATTTATAGTCTACATGAAGTACTGGTCCTGTTGCTGGTGCTGGTCTTTTTTCATATTGTGCTCTGAAAACTATTCCATCTGTATATTGGTCGTCTTTAACTAAATATTTTTCATCTAATGTTAGTATGCCTTCCGTGACTAATTCTTCTCTTCCTTCTATAGCCCATCCGATGAATTGACGGCTTTTGTCTCCTACTACTAAGTCGTTAATTCTTATGATGTCGCCGAATTTATACTCTCCGTTTAACCCTACTTCCTTAATCTCTTTTTTGTTATTATTTCCATCTCTTATTTCAATCGCTACATTCTTCCTCTTGTAGAAGAATTTAACTTCTTTTGTTGAGTCTCCAGCAACATCTATATTGAATTTTGTTCCTATGTTATTTCCGTTTACTTCCACGTGAGACAATTCATATCCAAGCAACTTATTTATCGCTATATTATTTGATTTGATTTCATATTTGTCTTGATTAAATTTTTCTTTTGAAATGATGTCTACTTCTGAAATATCAATAGTTTCACTACTCTTTGCAAATATAGTTTCTTCACTATGTACTAACGTGAAATAATCATCTCTCCAACCGCCATCATATTTATGTTTCTCTTCATTGTTGGCTTCAAAGTAATAACTATATTTTAATGCAACCCCAACTGTATCTTTCGCTGCACCATATAGGAACGTATCCCCTTTAATTTCGATTTTATTAGTGTCTTCAATTTTTGTTAGTCTGTAGTCTCCAGTACTTACCCCCAAATCAGATTGATACCAATTTGTTGAAGATGATTTTGCTAGAACGCCCAAACTAATTCTGTAGTCTGGTCTTGCTTCTGACAACTCAAATTTAACTAACTTATTTATTCTTCCTTCTTGAATGTAAGTTCTGACTTGATATTTTTTTGAATCTTTTGCGTGCCCAACTTTTGAGTATAACTTAATTGCATTGGCTGATTTTAGATTATCTTTTGGTTGTCCAAATTCATCATCTATTGTCCCATTCTCGTGAATGATGGCTCTGTTGTCCGCCATTACTAGATCATATTCTTTCATCTCTTCATCCGAAATGCTACTCTGTCCGTAGATATCCTTTCTTGCATTGTTTGCTTCTACAAGAACACGCTTATCCATGTTAGACGCTAAAGTTTCTTTCAGAACTGTAAACCTTGTGTCATCATTCTCATCTTTTGCAAAAACGACGTTGTCCCAATTAACTTTCAAGGTTACTTTACGAATGCTCTTTCTGTTATAACTTTTCTTTGTTACATATTTAAATGTAATTGTCTTAGTATCTTCGCTAAAGGTGAAATATGAATCTTTTCCATTTAGGTCAAATTTCTTGAATGATTTGCCGCTTTTAAAAATATCAGAATATTTAAGCGTAGGCTGTCCATTCTTCTCTTCCATCTTAATACCATTGGCATTCAACTTTTGGTCATCAAAATTTGGTATGAATGTGGCATTGTGTTTATTCTTCCATGTAACTGTACCTAGCGAATTCTTAACTTCTAGGTTCGATTTGTTCACATTCGCACTTGTTGCAATTACTACCGCCAGCATAATTACAAACAAAGAAATCAGCATAATTATGTTGCCAAATTTATACTTTTTCTTTGAAATGAGTTTTACATTTTGAATTTGATTCTCTACTTGTTTTTCTTCTTGATTCATATATTAACAATTCCTTTATTTTTAAATTCTATTTGCTTCCTTAATATTCTATCGCCTCACCTTTTTAAAGCCAATTTACTGTTATGTGTGGTGAATCTTCTTTTATGCTGTTCTTATCTGTTTGAACGTTTACTATCCCCTTATATACATTGCTATTTAAGTTCAATGTTAAAGTTAGGGCTTCACATTTCCTAAATGCATATTGGAATATTCCTTCTAGTTTGCTGAAGTCGTATACGAAAGAATTTAACTTTTTACATCCATCAAATGCATTTGCTCCAATCTTTGTAATATTATTGTTCAATTTAACTGTCGTTAATTCTTCACAAAGTTGGAATACATTTGCCCCTATTTCTTTTAACGATAGTGCTTTACTCAAGTCTACCTCAACAAGTTTTGTTCCCTTAAACGCAGATTGTCCTATCTTATTTAATGCCACATTATCCTTCGTTGAGAATTTAAATTTATCTAATTTTGCACCCAGGAATGCATCCTTACCTATCTCTTCAACTTTATCTGAGAACATATCTTCTGTCTCGTTAAGTTGTTTAGCCTTATCTGAATATGAGTATATAAAGTTCTTAGCACTTTCCGCTGGTTCAAGCGTGTCTGGGAGATATAACTTGCCACCTGCGGTTAATTTTGATTCAATAACGTCGAAAACTCCTTCTGCATAACCAACAATTGTGTGTTTATTAGCACCTGTGGAGTCTTTCAATTCCTTACTTACAACAATGTGTTTTCCAGCAACCTTTTGATATGTATCCAATACTGTATCTAAGTTTGCGTTAATTCCTTTGATATAGTGCTTAGTTCTCCTTGTTGGTTGTGGATCTTGTGTTTTGTAGTCATCACTAAACGAGAAGAATTTCATATCAGTTCCTTCAAATTGTTCTTCTGTTTCATAGAATGAATAGATATCCTTTGTGAATTTTTCTTGTATCTTTTGATTTCTCGACTGTATTTTACCTTGATCATTTAATTTGAATTTATATATTGTTTCTTGTTGGTTGTTTGCGTTAGTAATGGTTTTTGTTTCGTATTCAATTTCTAGTAAATCTAAATAGAACTGTGTCTTAGGTATTTCAACTTTATGTTTAATTGTTTCTTTGCCATCTTTCTTTTCAATTAACTTGTCGTCGTTATCTTCAAAAAACGCTAACGTTGCTCTTACTCTTGCATTGTATTCAAATCTGTGTTCATAGGTATGTGTTGCGTTTAATCCACTTAGTGTATGTATTGTTTCTTTAATGATTGTTCTTTTTGGTATCCTTATGTTTCCAGTTAAGTCGTCTAAGTTTTGATATCCATCTAAAACTATTTCTGTGTTGTGTCTTTCTTCTTTGTCCATAATGGCTGTATCAAAGACATCACTGTCTAGATAGTTTTCATCTGTTAGTGCAGATACATTATACAATTGTACTGACTCCAAACTTGAGCATCCATTAAATGCCCCATCGCTTATCTTTTTGATTGTGTTTGGAATATATACTTTTGTGATATCCGTTTGATTTAAAAATGCGTTATCACCTATTTCGTCAACCTCATATTCAATTCCATTAATTCTTACTCTTGATGGGACAACCACTACTTCGTTATGTTGATTGTTAACTTTTTTTATCTTGACACTATTGTTTCTAACGTCGTATTCAAATACATCATAATCTGGTTCAAAGATAACTGAGTATACATATTTACCAAATACTTCTTTGCCGTCTTTGACATACTTGAACTCAATTGTATGGAACCCCAACTCAGTAGTTTCTATAACTTTATTTTCTTCCTTGTCGCCTTCGCTAATAGGCGTTCCGTCTTTTTTCAAGAATATGACATGCTCATCAGAAAATGAAACTACCTTGTATTCGCCGTCTTCTTTGATTAACTTGAACTTTACGTTCTTCTTATCTACCTTTACACCTTGTCTGTATTTTGCCTCTAAGCGATTAATTTGTTTTATATCTTTAATTTGTGCTTCGTGAACACTATATTCGTGAACTACTTCAAAATATGAATTGTCTGCTTTCTTGCATATTCCCCAGCCTGGAATATTTAATCTAAATACGAATCTTTTGCTATCTGCAACCTCTGGTTTATATGAAGCAATATCCTCATCTGTTATCTTGATTTTCTTTTCTACATCATCAATATCTCTATATACAATGTTTGCCTTTGAAATATCAATGTTTATGTTGCTTGTATAGTATGTGCTTTCTAGTCCCTCAACTGTGATTTGTTTTGACTCGTCTGGAGCATTTACAACACGATACTCAAATGTGGTTTTCTTTTCTGTAATAGTTAATTCAACTGATTTTTCTCCCTCTGTACTTAAATTGGATGGATCTAATGCAGTTGCAACATCTGCCTTTTTTAGTGTTGCATATATTTTACCAGTTAGCCCATCGCATGCAATTAATAGACCCTTTGCAATTTCGTCCCCCATCTTGAATACTTCATCTATTATTTTAAATGTTGTTGCTCTTCTTAAATATTTTTGTTTAATTTTGTTGTAGTTAATGCTAATTTCTTTTTCTACTAACTCTTTAAACTTGTTGATGTTTTCTTTGTATATTCTAGTTATAGTACTTGCGATTTCTGAAATATTTTGTGCATTTGCATTCTCTGTCAACTTGTCCTTTACGTTCTTACGAACATATATTTCTACATCGCTTGGAATACTACCTCTTTCAAGAGTTATATTATCGGCTAGGGTATCTCCTTTTGATACGAAGACAACTTTTGATAACTTTGCATTCTTCTCAAATGCATTTCTCGAAATTTTAATATTGTTTGAATATATGTACGCTTCTTTAAGTTGCTCTGGATTTGATACTGTCAATGCCCCAGAAGCAATTTCTTTAACATTCTCATCAACATGTATAACTTCTTGCTTGCTTGAAACTCTGTTAGCAATAAGTATGTTGTTTATTACTACGAGTCCTTCTTCATTTTTATTCTTATCCAAGAACTTATCACAAGAATCTAAAGCATGTTGTCCAAAGTGAGTGATTTGTGAAATGTTGTTTATTGTCTCTAATCCTTTGCATGAACTAAATGCATATTCGGCTATAACATTCACACCTGCTGGAATTGTATATTCTATTAGGTCTGGATTGGTAACTTTAAATAACGCATTCCCGATAACTATGTCCTGTTTGTTGTCTGCTTTGTCCTTTAAGAGTTTTGTTCCATCCAATGCGTGTTGATCAATGTCTTTAAGATCTACAGCCCCTTGTATTTCAATTTCTTCAAGATTTGTTAGGTATGAGAATGCATTCTTTTTAATGTTTTCTACTGCACCATTCAAAATGACTTTCTTTACACTGCCAAGTTCATGTTGACCTTTTTTGAAGTTATCAAATGCTGAAACTCCGATTGTTTTGATTGCTTGATCATCTAAGTCGATAGTATCGCCATCTGTGGTTGCTTTGTATAAATACTTCTTGCCACCTTCCATGTCGAATGTAACAATGTTTCTTGCATTAGCAATAAATTTTGTTCCGTTGAATGCACCTTCTCCAATATGAGTAATCTTTTTAGATAATTCTACATCTTTTAAACTCTCACATTTTGCGAAAGCATAGTCGCCAATTGTTTCAATTTCTGTTGCTGAAAAATCAATTTTACTTAGCCAAGTTAGTCCTTCGCTACCACCTACTTCTACAACCTTTCTCTCAACGCCGTTGATTGTAACTGTTCTTGGAATTATCAATTCGCTAATTGTTTTATCACGAACTTTCAATAGGCTAACCGTTCCGTCTTCATTAATTCTGTGCCCTTGCAAGTCTCCTCGATTATGAAAAACCGATTCGATGATGTATGTGCTCAATTTAGAGTTATCAACTTGCCAGAATGGATATATTTCTTTCCCCTTGCCGTGATCTTCTAATAAGTTAATTTTCTTTGTAGTGTCTACTGTATTTGCTGGTAGGAAAGGAACTGAAGTATGCCAAGACGCAATTGATGCCCCTTCTGACTTTTGCAACCCTGCCATCAAGTCTGCGACCTTTAATTTCTTTACAACCTTTTTATCCTTCCTATCATTGAATATTTCAAATCTTGCTACTATGTCTCCTATCTCTGTGCCGTATTTGATTTTTGATATTTTGTATGATGCCGGTTGATATTGATTGCTTGCGTAGATTGCTTCCACCTCCACACCTTTTGTTTCATCTTCGGCACTTTCTGTTACGGCATTTGCATCTTCATACTCTCTTCCTAGATTTCCTCCAAGACTATACAAAGTGAAATCATATTCTCTCTTTTTCCAAATCGCATATACACTTACAATGCCTTGTGTTTCTTTACCGCTCTCAAATTTATATTCTTTATATTCACCGTTTATCTTTCTTGCCCATGCAACAAAAATGTGCGATTTGTATTTGTTCATGTAACTTGTTGTTGGCAATTCTGCAATTTCTTCTGTGTTCTCTTTATTGCCAGTTACTCTATTAACCTTTACAGGACTTATCTCTGCTGGGTCTGCTTGACCATCTTCAAGTTCTCTGTCGTCTGGTAGATTTAGGTTGAATCTGCGTTCAAATGTGTCTTCTTTTAAAATGGCTGTAAATCTATACATGTATTCGTACTCGTCATCCACATCTTTGAAGTCTAGTTCTAGGTTATAGTTCTCTCTAATCTGCAACTGTTTTTCTGTCTCATATGTCTCAGATGACCCTTTTGTTCTTCTGAATATTGTCAAATCATATCCAAGAAAATTGTATCCTCTACGACTAACTGAGAATTCTTTTAGGAATCTTTTACCAACTGGTTCTTTGTCCTCTATAACTTGCCATTTCTTTTGACTTGAAAGTGTTGTTGCCATTACTGCTTCTTTACCAGGAGGAACACTTCCAACTGCCTTACCTGTATAAGTAAATCCTACCGTTGTATCTGATGTCTTTGGGACTATGAAATAGTTATTGACTGGGAACACATATCTCTTCCTTGTGATTGATAGCATAAACGAGCCTTTGATACCATCCTTTACAAATTTTACGTATCCTCTAAAATATGGAATCTTGTCTATGGTTTGCTCTTTATCAATTGCTCTTTCTATCTCATCAAAGTTTGTGATATCTTCCTTAGCCAACGGAACAGGATCTCCATATTTTGTTTTTCTCGATTTGCCTACCGTTTCTTTTTTCCTGAGGCTTACTTCAGACCAATCAATCTCTTCGTATATCGCATACTCTGTCAATGCACTTGTTCCTTTTGAATGTTCAAAGTTAACCTTAACATCCCAAGAGATCTGTACATTTTCGTTATTTTTCTTTGCTCTTAGCCCACCTTTTTTTGCACAAGCCCCTAGAGAAATCGCTAGGATTATAACTGTTAAAATCGACAAAACTGATATAATTCTCTTTTTCATAATATCCCCAATATTTTATATATTATTTATAATTATATAAAGTGAGTCATATCAGAGTCAATAGCAAGTTTTTGTGGAGAAGTGAACTTTATCTGTATTTGGCTATGTAGTTTTCAAAAAACGTTACCGAATCCATGAGAGATTTAACTGGCACGCATTCGTCATTTCCATGCATTCTTGATAATTCTTCATTTGAGAGCCTTAATGGCGTACATCTAAAGGCATATTGCACGCATTCCTCCATTGTCCTACTATCCGTTCCACCAAATAACATAAAAGGAAGTACTCCAACTTCATTATGATATGTCTCCTTTATTGTTTCACTCAGCAATTGGTATGCATCGCTGTCTGTTTTAGCAAGTTTTGAGCAGTTTCGGGCATTCTGTTCCGTTAAAATTGTATTGTGCTTGTCTGCAATGATCTTTAGTTTTTGGATTATATCGTCCTTATCATCCCACGGAGATATGCGAATATTCGCAGTACACGACGCCTTTGAAGGGATAATATTTGGGGCTGATGATCCGCTCATCATCGTAAAAACAATTGTCGATTGTGTCATTGCCTTATTTTTTGGATTCATGTCTTTTAGGATTTTGATTAGTTGCTTTTTGTTTTTAAATTTCTTGTCCTCTGTTTTAGGTAGATCTTTAGCAATTGTTGAATACATTTCGGATGTAACTTGCGACAAGTCTTCTTTAAATAATTTCCCTTTCTTGTCTAATTCTGAAATCTCTTTAATTAACCCTGCTAATCTTTCAATTGGGGTGTCATCTCCGGGTTGAGAACTGTGTCCACCTTCAGCGTTGGCTGTAAATGTTACGTCAATATAGCCCTTTTCTAAGACTCCTATCATGGCGTATTCTCTATTGCTAATATCAGAAAGTTCTATTGCTCCTCCCTCGTCTAGTGATACATATGGAGTGATTTTATTTTCTTTAAACCAAGAAACTGACTTAGCACAGCCGTCTCCTCCGATTTCTTCGTTGTCGCTTAGACTAATATAGATATCTTGATTTGGAACAAAGTTTTTTTCTAACTTTTTCTCTACTGCTGTCATGATTGCAAATATTACATTCTTACAATCTATAGTCCCTCTTCCATATATCTTGTCTTCTCGCACTTCTGCCACAAATGGGTTTGAACTCCATTCTTCTGGATTTGCATCTACAACGTCTTGATGAGCCATTAATACTAATGGGTTATCATTGTTCTTACCTTCCCAATGAAACAGTAATGCTTTGCCATCTAATTTAATTTTCTTTAGGTGTTTATGAAATAAAGGAAAGCACTCTTGCAAGGTTGTGTGGAATTCATCAAACTTCTTTATATCTTTACCTGCTATTGTAGGGATATTAATCATCTTGCAAAACTTCTCTATGTCTGTCATTGGATACATTCTCCTTGATCGTTTTTGTATTTAAATTATATCGCAAGTGGCGTTATATGTATCAATATTTTTATAGGCACATAGTCGCATATCCTAGTCATTTAATTGACTTAAATTGTTCAAGTTTGTTAAATTAGTAGACGTGCCGCACAAAAAAGGTATGAAGTTCACTTGGTGACACCTGATTGGCGAGACTGGAGAGAGGAGGTATTTTGATGTACGCTATTGTTAAAAGCGGTGGTAAGCAATACAAAGTCGAAAAAGACATGCGTGTTAAAATTGAAAAATTAGATGCGAAAGTTGGCGACAAAATTAATCTTGATTGTATCCTAGTTGTAGACAGCAAAGATAACATGGTTCTTGCAAAAGATTCAACGACTATTAAAGTTGAAGCAAAAGTTATCAACCAAGATAAAGCACCAAAGGTTATTGTTTTCCACTATAAACCTAAGAAACAAATTAGGAAGAAACAAGGTCATAGACAACCATTCACTGAAGTTCAAATAACAAACATAGCAGTCTAATGACAAATATTAAATTTAAAAGAAAAGATGATATGTTCTGTTCTATTGAATGCTCAGGACACTGTGGATACGATTATCGAGGTAAAGATATCGTTTGTGCAGCAGCAAGTGCAATAGTTCAGACGGCGGTGTTGGGAATAATTTCATTAATCGGCGTGAACATAGATTACATTATTGATGAAAAGAAAGGAGAGTTAAAGGCTACCCTACCAACAAAATTAAGTGAAAGCGAAATGCATGATTGCAACTTGATTTTAAGAACCGCTTACGTAGGTTTGTCCGATTTAACAGAAGAATATTCGGACTTTATAAACTTGGAGGTTGAATAATGTTTATTAAAATTCAATTATTTGCTCATAAGAAAGGTGGCGGATCTTCACGTAACGGAAGAGACAGCAATGCAAAAAGATTAGGATGTAAAAGAGGCGATGGACAATTCGTTCTATCTGGCAATATTTTAGTACGTCAAAGAGGAACAAAGTTCCATGCTGGTAACAATGTTGCAAGAGGAAAGGATGATACTCTATTTGCACTAATTGATGGCATTGTAAAATTCGAGCACATTTCAAAAACAAAAAGACAAATCTCAGTTTACGCTGAATAATAAAAGATCACATAATGTGATTTTTTGTTTATGTGTTTTTCAATAAGTAAAAGTAATACTTTTAATTTGGCTGACACTCTTTTGTGTGGTCAAATTTTTCGTTATAAGATTGACGGTCAAAACTACACAGTTATATCAAAAGATAAATATTTAACTGCTAAAGAAGTTTCTGGAGTTTATTACTGTAATTCTAATGACGATGAATATTTTAAGAACTTCTTACATCTCGATTATGACTATCCTGCTTTGATAAGTAGATTTTCTGAGGATAAAACTCTTGCAGCGGCTATTCAGTACTCAAGCGGTATCCACATATTAAAGCAAGACCCATTTGAGATGATAGTCTCCTTTTTAATTTCTCAAAACAACAACATTGCAAGAATTCAATCAACTATAGAAAAAATGTGCTCTACACTCGGAAATAAAATTGTAGGTACTGACTTTTTCTCCTTCCCTACTTGCGAAGTTCTTGCTAATGCTGACCTAAGTTCTTTTAGTCTTGGATATAGAGATACATATATTTCTGAAACTTGTAAAGCACTGTTAAATATAAACCTTGATGAACTTAAGGCATTAGAAACAAAAGATTTATACAATTATTTAATTTCTCTTAAAGGTGTTGGACCAAAAGTTGCAAACTGTATTTTGCTTTTTGGCTTCGGCAAATACGATGTATTCCCTGTTGACACTTGGATACTAAAAGTCTTTAATACAAGTAACGCAAAAAAATTAACCAAAGAACTTGAAACAAAATATGGTAAATTTTCTGGCTTTGTTCAGCAATGGCTTTTCTATTTCAAAAGATCTGCACCCGTAGCTCAAGGGATAGAGCAACAGTCTCCGGAACTGTAGATACAAGTTCAACTCTCGTCGGGTGCACCATCTGAAATTATTTGTTTAAATTTAAACTCTCCAATAACTCTTTATTGATATCGTTCATAACTTCTATATTGCTTTCCAAGAATGCCATAGTCTTTTCTTTACCTTGACCAAGTTTAATATCGTTATAACTGAACCAACTTCCGCTCTTCTTAACTATGCCTCTTTCTGCTGCCATATCTAAAATGCATCCCTGTTTAGAAATTCCCTTTCCATAGTAAATATCAAATTCTGCTGTTTTGAATGGTGGGGCTACCTTGTTTTTTACTACCTGCACTTTTGTTCTATTACCAATTTGATCTCCAGCATCTTTTATCGCTTCACCTTTTCTTACACACATTCTTACTGACGAATAGAATTTAAGTGCGTTACCGCCAGTTGTAACCTCTGAAGGCCCGTATGGATTTCCAATCTTATCTCTAACTTGGTTTATGAATACAATTGTTGTCTTACTTGCAGACGCTGAAGCAGTTAGTTTTCTTAATGCCTGAGACATTAATCTTGCTAATAATCCAATATGACCATCACCCATATTTCCATCTATCTCTGCTTGTGGTGTCAATGCAGCAACAGAGTCAACAACTATCAAATCTACCCCGCCTGACTTAACAAGTATTTCTACAATATCAAGAGCTTGTTCCCCCGAACTTGGTTGAGAAATATATAGATCGTTTATATTAACACCTAACGCTTCTGCATATGTAGGATCAAGTGCGTGCTCAGCATCTATATATGCTACTGTTCCACCTTCTTGTTGAACCTCCGCAGCAATATGCAATGCTACTGTTGTTTTACCTGAAGATTCATGACCGTATATTTCAATGATACGTCCCTTCGGTATTCCTCCCACTCCTAATGCAATGTCTAATGGAAGACAGCCTGTTGAGATAGCTTCTATTTTTTCATCTAGTGTATCTCCCATACGCATTATTGATCCATCTCCAATATCCTTGGATATGCGTTCTATCGCTGCAACCAATCTTTCATTCTTTGGTAACTTTAAATCAAATTCTTTTGATATCTTTTTCTCTGCCATTTCTGTTTTCCTCCGATGTCAATATCTCAATTCTAGCACACGAAAATAAAAAATCAATAAAATATTGTCTCATTTGTACCTTTTAATAGACACTTTGATAAAAAATAGTCTATTTTTGACATTTTTTCATGAAATTGTAGCGTTTTAATTAATTTCTAACTTGTCTTAGGTGTTCCTAATGCTTTTTTGGAGAAATTTCAGCATTTTGATGTGTATCCACTCTATACTAGTTCCGTATTGGTTGACACAGGTGATGCGAATTTATCTTAGAAAAATGTGAAACAATCACGTATTTATATATAAAAATGTGAATTTATCACAAAATTCTATAGAAAAATGTGAAACAATCACAGAATTATATATAAAAGTGTGAAAATCTTCACATAATTATATTTAAAAGCGTGATCTGCATATTAGTAAAGATTAAATTAAACGGATTAGATACACCAATATTATTTAAACTCATCTATCGCTTCTTTATACCCATCAATTCCTTTCCCTGAAATTGTTTTTGTTGCAATTTCTGAGATATAACTGAAACGTCTATATTCTTCTCTTTTTTGTGTATCAGTAAGGTGAACTTCTATTATGGGGTTCTTAAAGGTCTTGAGTGCATCAAGTATTGCGATTGAAGTATGAGAATATGCCGCTGCGTTGATTATTATTCCGTCATATTTATTTGCTTTTTGAATTATTTCAATAATCTCCCCTTCATGATTGCTTTGTTTTACTGTAACTTTCATTCCACTTGTTTTTGCGTATAACTTTATTTCTGCAACTAAATCTTTATATCTGACCTCTGGATATGCGGGTTCTCTCTTTTCTAATATATTTAAGTTTGGTCCATTAATAACTAGTATTTTTTTCATTTATAAACTCCTCTACCTTCTTGATGATTTCCTCAACAGTGTTCTCTATTTTCTTGTCATTATACACCACAACGTTTGCAAGGCTTCCATACAAGGGTGTTCGCTCGTCTTTTACAGCATTATATGACGACTCTGTTTTTAGTAGTGGTCTGCCTTGATAATTCTTTATATCCCTACTTGTTCTCAGTTCTACAATTATTGAATTGGCTTTTAATAGGTGTCTGTTCCCTTCTCGAAGAATTACTCCACCGCCAGTAGATATTATCTGACTGTTTGCATATGCAAATCTTTTGAGAGTATTTGTCTCTAGATCTCTAAAATATTCCTCTCCGCTTTGATTAAAAATTTCTTCAATTGTTTTGTCTGCTCCTTTTTCAATTTCGCAATCGAGATCTATATAGGTACGATTAAGTCTGTTCGCTAGTTCTTTCCCAACTGTTGTCTTCCCAACACATGGCATACCGATTAAAGAGATATTAATCGTATCAAATAAAATCTTTCTGTACACTTCCTCAAATGCGACGTTTGGTGTTTTGCCTGTGTAAATTTTATATGACATCATTGCTTGCCAAATCAGCATTGGTAGCCCGCCAAGATACTTCGCTTTTGTGTTGTTTGAAAGTTGAGTCCTATGTGGAAGGTAATTCACATCAAGTGCATATTGTAAATTTTTGAACTTTGTAATATCTATCAGTTTTTCATCGGGCATATTAGCCCCCGAAACTGGCGTCGTATTTATAACTATTTCTGCGTCATAATGTTGGGATATGTTTACGTAGTTGTACTTGCTGTTTTGTCTAGAAATTATCATTGGCTCGCAACCCCGTTCTATGCAATATGTCCTAAATGTTCGGCTTGTCGCTCCAGAACCAAGTATGAGTGTTTTTTTGTTTTTAAAGTCTATACCTGAAAATTCTTTTGATACGCCATAATAATCCGTGTTATATCCTATCAGTTTTCCATTTTCATTTTTTACTGTATTTACTACACTAGTTTTTTTTGCTGTGTCTGAGACGTCGTCTAGATATTTAATTACCTTTTCTTTATATGGAATTGTTACATTAAATCCTATAAATTTTTTTTTCTGAATAAAGGCTTCTAACTCTTTGTCTGTTGAAATGTTTTTAATCTTATACTCTATTCCAAGCATATTGTATATACGTGGCGATAGTGAGTAGTCAATGTTCTTTCCTACAAGGTATATTCTGTTCACTTTTGAACCTTCTTGGTTTCTTTAAATATTGCAGAATATATATTTTTAATTCCTTCTGCATTGTTGTATGTGTCTGCGTTGGATAAGACTTGCTCCTCTCTTGATTGATCTGTTATTCCTTGCTTATTTATCTTTTTTTGTTCTCCAACTTCTTTACAAATATTTATACGTTGATCTAAAAGTTCCATTACTTGTTGGTCAATGTGGTCAATTTTACTTCTTAAATAACTAATATCTTTTGCTCTCTTTATGTATTCATCTAGTAGGGCTATATATATTGCACTATCAATACAAATAGGTACTCGCATAGCGATACACGTATCATGTCTGCCTTTTATTGAAATCTTTGTTGATTTCATATTTGCTATGTCGACAGTATCTTGAACTGCTGAAATACTTGGGGTTGGCTTAATTGCCGTTGAAATTATGATTGGAAGACCGTTAGGGATACCCCCTTGTATGCCTCCAGAGTGGTTTGTTTGAATTTTTATCTTTCCGTTCTCGATTTTCAAAGCATCATTCATCTCACTACCAAGGCTCTTTGTTATATCAAAACCGTCTCCAAACTCAACCCCTTTCACCGCTGGTATTGAGGTTATGTAGTATGCAAGTTTACTTTCCAGTCCTTCAAATAACGCATCGCCAAAATTCATATTTTCTGGGACGTATACGACTGACTGAACAATTCCGCCCAAACTGTCGTTTCCGTTCACTGCAGAAATAGCATTATCAATTGCTTGTTTTTGCTGTGGGGTTATTTTGTAGAATGGATAATTTGCCTCAACATTGTTCTTTACATCATCCTGACTTGGTGTTGTGTTTTTCAC
The DNA here is from genome assembly GCA_963532875.1 of uncultured Clostridia bacterium. GTDB lineage: Bacteria > Bacillota > Clostridia > Christensenellales > CAG-917 > CAUTUX01. The sequence continues at coordinate 32,057 of CAUSLO010000007.1, forward strand.
ATCTGCTGCGGAAACCTTTCCTACACTCGAAACAAATGAGTATGAATATATTCCGTGCTTATTAAGTATACTCGCTGCGATTCCGCCCAATATACAGAACATTAATGTTAGGCGTCCTGAGAATCTACCACCGCCACTAGATATTTCCCCATCCCTCATATATGCGACGTAATCCGCATGCGATGGACGTATTAAACTTGTGTCATAGTCTGCTGTGTTGATGTTTTTGTTATATGCAACTATCTCAATTTTCTCACCTGTTGTGTATGAATCTTTAATCCCAGAAATTATTTTGTATTCATCTGGTTCCGTTCTCGTAGTTGATCCGATATATTTTCTAGAACGTTTTTGTATAAATTCGTCAACACAGTTTTGATCTATATAAATTTCGCTTGGAAGATTATGAATTATCAGCCTCATCTCTGATGAATGAGATTCACCCAATATTTCAAAATCCAAAGTTCTTAAATCTGTTCTCATACTTCTCTAATTGTACATCCAAGGTGAATTAGGTTTTTGATAAAACTTGGATGCGATTTTTTGATGCTATCTAAGTTGTTAATCTGCCCACCTGTCTGCGTACATATCATTACTTTTATCATATCGCAACGATGATCATTTGAACTAGTGAAAACTACTGGAGACTCCTTCCATTCATTGTTCGGATATATTGTGAGTCCATCGTTTGTCTCTTCGTATTTGATACATAACTGATCAAGAATCTTTTTACTCTCTTCAATTCGATTACTCTCTTTATGCCGTGTTCTTGTTATTCCAACTATTTCAATTTTCTCTTTGAAATTTATGCTTAAGTATATCATTGGAAAAACTAAATCAACTGACTCCGAAAGATCAATGACATCACTTTGCTCGGCAACATACTTTCTAAATTCTTTATCTGGATGATTGCCACAAACTTCTTTGTATTTGATGTTGTTGCCTACGGCATTTAATGCAATGTAGTTTGACAGTGTTGAGTAATCAGTTGGGGCTGAATACTTTACTTTGTCTTTGCGTTGTCCTTCAATTCTGTAGTCTTCCGAAACTTTAAAGCCAAACTCTTGAAGGACCTCTTTCGTTATTTCTATGTATGATTTTGAGACAATTTCGCCATTTATACCGTCAAGATGTACCCCCTCAAAGGCAAAAGCAATCAAAACTCCCGAAAAACCTTGAGATGATGTTCCGAATTGATATGTCTTATTTGTCAGTTTTTTTATCTGTATCCCTTTATATACATTCCCTACAATCTCTATTTGAGCACCGTTTGAATTTAAAAAATTACAGATATCGCCGTGCGGTCTAGATGCCAACTGTGTGCCTAATGTGAATGTATATTGATTGCAATTCAAGGCTACTACTGGCAGAACCATTCTGAATGTTGTTGCGGATGCTGAGATTGTGAAATGTGGGGTTTTGTTTGTGAAACCTTTTATTGAGTTAATTTTTATTTTCTTTTTTGTTTGTTTGATTTGTATCCCAAGTTCTCTTAATGCGTCTATCGTTTCTTGAATATCGTTACCTTCAAAGTTCCCAATTAACGTTGTTTTGCCTTTTGCTAGGGACGCACAAAGTAAGGCTCGTATTGTATGCGATTTTGATGATGGAATTTGTACTTTCCCTGATAGGTATGATTTCTCTATTTGATACATAATAAATCTTTTATTGTAATTTGCTTAATTTCGCATTTGCCAATATCCACAATGTCGATGTATTCTATCGTTTCTTTGTCTATTGCCTTTTTATCCTGTGCAATATATTTATACATTTTTATTGGATTTATATCGTATTTGGGAATGTTGAAATACTTGAAAATCTTTAGGTATTCGTTATATTGGCTTTCGCTTATTTCATTTAATTTAAATTTTCTTTCAATGATATATTGTATGCCGTGTGCTACTGCTGTTCCATGAGAAACCTTGTGATTTGAACATCCTTCTATGGCGTGCCCTATGGTATGTCCTAGATTTAAAATTTTTCGTATTCCTGTTTCGTATAGATCTTCTTCAACATATTGCAATTTGCACTCAATGCATTTCTTAATGAAATTCAAATCTATTTCGAGAGTTGGAGTTATTTCATCATGAATTTTTTTAGATATAAAGGCATATTTAATTATTTCGCCATATGCTGATGTGCGTTCTGATTTTGGCAATGTCTCTAGGAACTCCATACATATTATATTTTGAATTGGTTCTTTGATTACTCCAATTTGATTTTTGTATTTTCTGTGATTTACTCCGCCCTTGCCCCCTATTGACGCATCTATCATTGCTATTAGAGTTGTTGGTATTAGGATGTGGTCTATGCCTCTTTTATATGTCCCTGCAATGAAAGCTGTTATGTCGCAAACAATTCCCCCACCGATGCCTATGATGCAATCTTTCTTCGTTAGTCCCTTCCTCAATATTTTGCTAATTATTTTTTTGTACATAAAAAGAGATTTGTTCTTCTCTTTGGATGAAAATATGAAACTGCTTTCTTCTGGGATAAAACTTAGTTTTGACTTATTGAGATTGTAACAGTTCTTGTCAATGATGTAGAAAACTTTTCTATTAGGGATTTTGATTTCTTCAATTTTTGATACATACACTATGCTCATTTGATGACCTTTCGGATTTCATCAATTTTCTTTTTTAACTTCTTAAATTCTTCAGTGCTAATTGTTTGGGCAGCGTCTGAAATTGATTTGTTAGGATTAGTGTGAACTTCTAACATGACCCCTGCAATGCCTAGCGATACTGACGCCAATGTCATGTCAGACACAATTGATGCTTTGCCTGTTCCATGTGATGGATCTACAAATATTGGTAGGTTAGTTTCTTGCTTTAAAAGAGCAATGCCTCCTAGGTCAATCGTGTTGCGTAGATCTTGTTGAAAAGTTCTTATTCCTCGCTCGCATAAAATTACTTTTTCATTCCCTTCACGCAGTATATATTCTGCACTGCATAGCCATTCCATCAACGTTGCGGAAATTGCTCTCTTCAGAAGTACTGGTTTCTTTGTTTTCCCTAGTTCTTTGAGTAGATCATAATTTTGCATATTCCTACATCCAACTTGGATTATGTCTATTTCCTCAAAAAGATCAATTTGATTTACGCTAGTGATTTCGGTAACTACTGGCAATTTTGTTTCTTTTTTTGCAGTTACTAAATCTTGGATTGCCTCTGCTCCACGACCTTGAAAATCATATGGGGAAGTCCTTGGTTTAAACGCTCCGCCTCTCAGAATGTTTGCTCCGTATTCTTTAACTTTCTTTGCTATCTCAACTATTTGCTTTTCACTTTCAACTGAACATGGACCTGCAATTATATTAAAATTACTTGAAGTAATACATACTTCATCATTAATTTGTATCTTTAACTCATTTTTGTTAGAAAATAAATTATCCATAAACCCTAATTTCTTTTATGTTGATACTACTAAAAGTATAAATGAATTGTCATTTTTGAATAGATTCTAATACTGTATGTATGATTGGAAAAAAGCAATTACTATTTAGTAACTGTTATTTCTCGTCCTCTATTCCGTATACTTCTTTTACGAATTTCTCTACACCTGAATACGCTTCACATACCCTCTCTTCACCGTCAATTGCAACTGTGAGTGGATAGTATGAGAATGCTGCTTCCATTAGTGCCTCGTACATTTTTGTGTACTTTTTACCCTTAATCTCAATCTCATGCATTTTTTACCACCGCCTCGTATAGTCTATATCCGCCACTAAAATTATATACTTGGAATCCTTTGGCTGACAATATTTGATACGCAATATATGACCTTAATCCAGTTCTGCACATTAAAAAGATCTTCTTTTGCTTGTCTAATTCGTTAATTCTCTCTCTTAATTCGTCAACTGGAATGTTTATAAATCCGTCTACGTGTCCGTGTTGGTATTCATACTCTGTGCGAACATCTAGTGCAATAGCGTCCTTATCTGTGAGTACTTTCTCCACATCGTGCCAATGCCATACTTTAACTCTTTTACTTAGAATATTGTCTGCAACTAGACCAGCAATGTTTACTGGATCCTTTGCTGAGGAGAATGGAGGGGCATAACAAAACTCTGTATCTGCTAGATCTTTAACCGTGAATCCTGCACGTATAGCAACTGCAAAGTCATCGCACCTTTTGTCTACTCCCTTACTACCTATCAACTGTGCTCCGTATATTTTGCCAGTGTGTTTATCAAATATTGTTTTAATGGAAATGTTTCTTGCTCCTGGGTAGTATGTCGCATTGGATGCTGAATAGGTGAAAGATTTTTCATATTCATATCCTAATGCTTGTGCTGTTTTTTCTGTAATACCTGTCGATGCCAATACCATATCTCCGAATTTCAAGATGCTAGTCCCCACTGTTCCTTTGTATTTCTCTTCTATACCACAGATGTTATTGGCTACAAGTCTTGCTTGTTTGTTTGCGGAACTTGCAAATGGTGAGACGACATGTTGTCCAGTTACAAAATGTTTAATCTGCACTGCGTCTCCAACAGCGTATACATCGTTTGAACTCGTTCTCATGTAATCATCAACTATTATTGCCCCTCGTTCTGTACACTTCAATCCAGCCTTAACGACAACGTCGGTATCAGGAACAACACCTGTCGCCATGATAACTATATCGCTTTCGATTTTTCGCTTGTTTGTTTTAATTGTTAGTTTTTTACCCTTATCAATCCCTACAACCTTTTCAGATAAATACAATTCTATTCCACATTGTTTCATGTATTTTTGTAGTTCGTGTGCCGCCTCAACGTCTGCACTTGGTAGGACATGTGGTGCAAATTCAACTATGGATACTTTGAGTCCTCTGTGCATAAGATTTTCTGCCATTTCAATGCCTATGAATCCTGCTCCTAAGACTACGGCTGTTTTGGCGTCATTGTTTGTTATATATCTGTCTATTGAAAATATATCTGGTATGTTTCTAACTGTGAACATTCCTTCATATTTCTTAAGTCCGATATTTCTTGGTTTCGCTCCTGGGGATAGGATCAATTTGTCATATGTTTCAAAGTATTCCTTTTCGGCATCCTTTATCTTTACCCTTTTCTTTTTGATGTCAATGTCTGTTACCTCTGAGTTGGTTCGTACGTCTACTCGATATCTGCTGTAGAAACCTTCTTTACTTTGCAAGGTTAAATCTTTCTTATCTTGGATTACTCCACCGACATAATACGGCAAACCACAGTTTGCAAAAGAAATATATTCCCCTCTTTCAATCATGATGATTTCCATGTTCTCATCAAGTCTACGCAATCTTGCTGCAGCGGTTGCTCCTCCTGCTACACCACCAACTATTACGACTTTCATACTTCACCTCAAAACAACTTCTTTCATAAAGTGTTCACAACCTTCTAATATATCGTCATATGCCTTTTCAAAATTACCTGTATACCATGGATCAGCAACATCTCTTGGAGAATCTGTGTAATCTAAAAGTCGATATACTTTTTCTTTACCATCTAATATTCTCTTTGCATCTGAGAGATTGTATGAATCCATACAGAGAAAATAATCAAAATCTGCGTAATTTTCTTTCTGCAATCCTCTTGCTCTATGTCCACCTGGATATATTATTCCATGATTCAAAAGTGCCAGTTTTGAACTAGAGTGCATGCCACATCCATAGTTTTCATTAGATGTCCCAAACGATTCTACATGTACAGTATCTATCCCTTCTTTCTTTAACATGTCTTTAAATAAATATTCCGCTAGCGGAGATCTACAGATATTTCCTAAACATACGAATGCGACACTTAATTTTTTCATGCAGTCATTATATCAAATTAAGTAGCCTTAATTAAGACTTTGGGCTAATTAAATGATGGTCATTTCTAGTTGTTTTTATCTTGATATTGTATGGGTATTTTTTAAGTGTTAAAATAAATATATTATTTTATTCATTAGGGGGAATTATGAATATTTTTTCAAAAATGCATTGCAGATTATATCAAAGAATTATGTACTGTGCTTCTGCACTTTTACCTTGGCGTGTTCCTGAACAACTATCAGGTGAAGGCAGTTTAGCGGAACTTCCAAAGTTTATAAAAAGCAAAGGTTGGAAGAGTGCGTTGGTTGTAAGTGATGAAATGTTAGTTAAACTTGGTCTTGTTGCTCCACTTCTTGAAGGCATGGAAAAAGAAGGCATCAAGGCTGTTTTGTTTGATAAGGTAATACCTAATCCAACAATTACAAATGTTGAAGATGGACTGGCAATATACAAAAAAAATGAATGCGATCACATTATTGCATTAGGTGGTGGATCAGTTATTGACTGTGCAAAAATTATTGCAGCAAGAGTTGTTAAACCAAAACAAAGCGTTCAAAAAATGAAAGGCTTATTAAAGGTAGGGAAAAAGTTGCCACCATTCGTTGCTATTCCAACAACATCTGGAACTGGTTCAGAGGCAACATTGGCTGCGGTTATATCTAACCCAGAAACTCACGAAAAGTATCCAATTAATGATACTCATCTTATTCCTACATATGCCGTTATGGACCCACTCTTAACGATTGGCCTTCCAAAGCCAATAACCTCAACTACTGGTATGGATGCTTTAACACATGCTGTAGAGGCATACATAGGAAGTGAGAATACAAAGAAAACTAAAAAGTATGCAATTGAAGCAACACAATTGATATTTAAATATATTAAGCGTGCATACGATCAAGGGGATGACAAAGAAGCACGTAACATGATGCAAAAGGCTTCTCTACTCGCAGGTATGGCATTTACTCGTGCATATGTCGGCTATGTTCACGCAGTTGCACATACCCTTGGTGGATTCTATGGAGTGCCTCATGGATTAGCAAACGCAGTTATTCTTCCTCACGTACTGCAAGCATACGGAAAGAAGGCTCATAAAAAATTAGCAAAACTTGCTGATGCTGTTGGCATCACAGGAGCAACAAAGGCAGAAAAGGCTAATAAGTTTATTGAGGCAATTAGAGAACTTAATAGGTCAATGGACATTCCTGAAAAAATTGAAGGTAAATTTAAAATCAAAGAGGAAGATATTCCATTAATGGTTAAACGTGCTCTTGCTGAGGGGAATCCTCTGTACCCTGTTCCTGTACTCTGGGGCAAAAAAGAAATAGAGAAAATTTATAAAATTATAATGTAGTCTTATTTAGGCTATCCTTATTTTCACTTTTAGCAACTTCTTGAGTTTTTTGCTCTTGAAGTTGTTTTATTAGTTTCGCCTTTTGTTCTTGAAAAACTTTTTCCTTTTTCTTGTATACAAAAATCATTCCAACGAAACTAGGAAGTGCAACGCCACAACCAACGCCTATTGCTACTCCAATTAATTTCTTGTTAACTTGTTTCTTTGGCTTCGTTGTTTGTTCTGTCTTTGTTCCTTCTGCGTAGACTGCCTGCGTCGTTTGAAAACTTACAAGTCCAATTAACAAAAATGCCAAAATTATAAAA
>CAUSLO010000008.1:0-35195 GCA_963532875.1 uncultured Clostridia bacterium
AGATATATATAAATAATCAAAAGGTATATAAATGAAAAAAAATAAAAGCAGTAATAAAAGTCATAATCATGGTGAGGTTAGAGTTTCAATACTAGGTGGTGTTGGAGAAATAGGTAAAAACCTTACAGTAGTTGAACAAAATAACGAGATAATTTTAGTCGATCTAGGTAGAGGTTTCTTAGATAACGATGCATATGGAGTAGAAGGGCAAATTCCAGACATTACATATATCAGAGAGAATATCAAAAAGGTTAAAGGTATCATTCTCACGCATGGACACGAAGATCATATTGGCGGAATTGAATACTATCTTAAAGAATTGAAAGTGCCGATATATGGGACACCATTAACGACAGGATTAGTAGAAATGAAATTGGCAAGACGTGGCGTGAAAGGGGAACTAATTAATGTGGTTGAGGGTGAAAAAATAAATATTGGGTCGTTTGAGGTTGAGTTTATAAAAGTAACCCATTCAATAGGCGGAGCATGTGCAATTAATATAAAGACTAATCAAGGCAACATTTTTTTCACTGGAGATTATAAATTAGACAACACACCAATAGACGGCAAAAGAACAAATATGGCACGCATAGCATCATTGGCACAAGAAGGCATAAAGTTGATGCTTGGAGAGTCAACTAATGTCGAAAGATTTGGGTATTCTGTTTCTGAGAAAGTTGTTGGTGAAAGTTTAAAAAATGTATTTGCAAATAACAAAAACAAAAGAATCATAATTGCTACATTTGCTTCTTCTAATTATAGAATTCAGCAGATATTGAACGTTGCACAAGAGAATAAAAGGAAAGTATTTCTTGCAGGAACAAGCATGAAAAAGATTGCAGAAATTGCCGGCAAGGTTGGAGAACTATTAATTCCAAAAGATATTCTAGTTACAAATATTAAAGGAATACCAGAAGAAAAATTGGTTGTATTAGCAACAGGATCTCAAGGGCAAGAGTTAAGTGCCTTGTCTAAAATGTCGCATTCTGCCTTTCCAGATATTGCAGTTGGAGGAAATGATGTAATAGTTTTAAGTTCCTCTCCAATACCTGGCAATGAGAAAGCAGTATACGGTTTAATTAATAGACTGTTTGAGTTAGGAGCAAATGTTATATATGAGGAATCAACAGACTTACACGTTTCAGGACATGCATACAGAGAAGAAATAAAAAGTATGATATCTTTAGTAAATCCTCAGTTTTTAATACCTATACATGGTGAATATAGACATTTACTAAAGCATAGAAATCTTGCAGTCGAGGTGGGAGTAAATCCCGATCATATTAAAATTCCACAACTTGGTGATCAATTTGTTTTAAATAATAATTCCTTAAAGTTACGAAACAAATTAGAAATCAAAGATGTTTATGTTGATGCAAAAGGCATAGTTGAAAATTCAGATATTGTTGAAGAAAGGAAATTCTTAGCGGCATTTGGATTCATAACAGTTTTAATAAGAATGAACGTGGAAAACTTAGAATTAACTGCAGAGCCATTTGTATTCTCAAAAGGATTTGATTTAACTGATAATTTAAAAGATATTATAATTAATACAGTTGCTAAGGCTATTGATAACTTAAAAAACAGTAATGAAAAAATTAATTCATCAAAAATAGTCGCTGAAGTAAAAAAATATTTAAAAAGAAAAATATATAAGGGTACTCAATTACCAGTTTTGATACCAATAGTTATAGAGGATTAATGGAATCTGAAAGCACAAAGAAAAATACGATAATTATACTGACATCATCGGACGAGCCTGTTGGAACATCTGAGTATTTACAGAACTTATTGAAAACAGATGATAATAGGGTATTCATAGTTAAAGATACTAGATACAATACGTCATCTGAGTTCTTTTTTATCAAGAATAAAATTAAACATAATAGATATTATTCTAAAGAAATCGCTTTTTTAGAAGGGAAAAAGTTTTTAAAATTTGTTAAACACACTACAGTTAAAAGAATTGCAAATATGATTTATAGATACGAGCCTCAATTGGTTATAACAGTAACCCCACTTGCTCATTATCTAGCCATTAAGGCGAAACAACATTACAAAAGCGATGTAAAAATTGTGAATTATATTTTTAGATTCGTTTTGGATGATAGGATTTATAATGATTTTACTACAGATAGTTTTGTAGTTGAAAATTCACAAATGCGAGAAAAACTTATATCACTAGGAGTCAAAAGTATAAACATTGCAAATTTAGGTTTTCCATTTACTTTAAATAAATTATCTGAAGAAGAAGTTGAGGATATTAAAAGGAAGAAGGGAATTCCTGAGAGCAAAATGATATGTATTGACTTGAGAGATACAACTTCTCTAGAAGATATATTTAGCATGCTAATTGATCAGGGGAATAAATTCAATCTAGTCATACGTTCATATAATAATAACTATTTAGATTACTTGTATAAAAAATTGGCAGGACTAAATATAAATGTCATATTTGCAAGCAATTCGGAAGAATTTGATAAATATTTAAGTTTTGCGGATTTATTAATAACTGACTTTAATGTTGTAACAATATACAAAGCATTTTGCGTATCTGTTCCAATCATAGGTGTTTCCAGAGAACTTGACAGTTACAAGAATTTAGAGAATCTTGCAGAACAAGGGCTAATATTGGCAACAAATGAAAATGTTAAAGTTATTTCATATTTATATGACATGTTTCAAACAGAGATAAGGGAATCACTTATAAAGAAAAGTGATAATAAAATGAAATTTGTAGTGCCAGAAAATATTAAAAATTATTTATTGTCAGTGGGTGAGAAATGAACCCAACAGTAGTAATTGTTGGACGCCCAAACGTAGGGAAGTCTTCACTGTTTAATCGACTTGTTGGACATGACGTTTCAATAATTGAAGATACCCCAGGAGTTACAAGGGATAGAGTTTATGCTGATTGCGAATGGTGTGGAAAAACTTTTACTTTAATTGACACAGGCGGTCTTGAATTAAAAAGTGAAGATACTATGTGGAAAAATATTAAAGAACAAGTAGAAATTGCTCTTCAAGTTGCACAATGCATTGTATATGTAGTTGATGGGAAAACTGGATTAACAACTGATGATGAATTTGTTGGATCATATTTAAGAAAAAGTAACTTGCCAATCATACTTGCTGTTAATAAAATTGATAATCAAAGTAATGACAACAGTTATGAATTTTATAACCTAGGATTCGGAACACCTATTGCAGTTTCTGCTTCACAATCTAAAGGACTTGGTGATTTATTAGATGCTATTATTGATAAAATCGAAACATCTCCAGAGACTGATTCAGAAGAAAGTTTGAAGATCGCTATAATTGGCAAACCAAATGCTGGGAAAAGTTCAATTGTTAATAGAATAATTAACGAAGATAAATTAATTGTTAGTGATATTGCAGGTACAACAAGAGATGCAATTGACACAAAGATCAAAATTAATAATAAAAATTACACAATAATTGATACAGCTGGAATGAGAAAGAAAAAACAAATTAATGAAAATATTGAAAAATATTCTGTTGCTCGTTCTTTGCTTGCAATCAAAAGAGCAGATGTAGTTTGCATAATTGTAGATGTGAACGAAGGGGTAAGCGACCAAGATATTAAAATAATCGGGCATACATATAATGAAGGGAAACCATTTGCAGTAATTTTAAACAAGTGGGATCTTGTAAATAAAGATGATAAGTTGGCAGCTAAAATAGAAACCGAAATAGCAGAAAAAATTAAATTCATGTCAAAGGTTAAAACTGTCTTTACATCAGCTAAAACATCACAGAGAATAAACAAAATTATACCCCTCTGTGAAGAGATATACGAAAACTCAATTAGAAGAATTAAGACTGGGGTACTGAATGACGTCATATTTGAAAGTACAAGAATGAATGAACCACCAAAGAAAAATGGTAAAAAACTCAAAATTTATTTTACGACACAAGTAAGTATCCAGCCACCTACATTTGTAATTAAAGTAAATGATCCAGAGTTAGTGCATTTTAGTTATGAAAGATATTTGGAAAATGTGTTAAGAACAAACTTTAATTTTGAGGGGACGCCAATAAGAATTTATATAAGAAAAAACAAGGAAGAATAAAATAGGCACATTGACATTTATCAATCAGTTTAGTAGTGTTTTTACAGTGAGGAAAGATGGAATCAACAAAGTTATCAAAAGAACAATTAGAAAATAATTTATTAAAACATAAGGAAGAACTTTCTAGTATTTCAAAGAATCTGAAGATTTTAGATATGACTAGAGGTCGCCCTTCATCAGAGCAATTAGATATTTCATTGCCAATGTTGGAAAGTTTGAAGATGATTCACTTTGATCAGGATGCGATTGACGCACGTAATTATGGCGAACCATTTGGGATAATGAAAGCACGTGAATATTTTGCAGAGATTCTAGATGTAAAAAGTGAAGAAGTAATCGTTCAAGATAGTAGTAGCCTTGAAATAATGTATGATCTAATTCAGAACGCAATGCAATTTGGAATAATGGGCGAAAAGCCATGGAACAAATTAGATAAGGTTAAATTTATTTGCCCAGCACCAGGATATGATAGACATTTTGCAATATGCGAACATTTTGGAATTGAAATGGTAACAGTACCATATTTAGATGATGGCCCAGATGTTTCAATCATTGAAGATTTATTGAAAGGCAATGACAACTTTAAAGGAATGTGGTGTGTACCTAAATATTCAAATCCAACAGGTGTTACATATAGCGATGAGGTTGTAGAAAAAATTGCAAGTTTAAAGTTGCCAAAGGACTTCAGAATATTTTGGGACAATGCATATGTAATACATGATTTGTATGACGAAGGGGAACAAGTTAAAAGCATTATCAAAGCAGTAAGAAATACAGAAAATAGAGATAAAGTATATGAATTTACCTCAACTTCAAAAATCACTTTCCCAGGTTCGGGTATTGCTGCACTAGCAACATCAGTTGCAAATCTTGAGGATTTAAAGAAGCACTTGTCAATTAGGAAAATTTCTCCAAATAAAGTAAATCAATTAATGCATATCCATTTCTTAAAGAATAAGGCTAATACAGAAAAAATTCTAAAAGAACATGCTAAGTATTTAGCCCCAAAATTCAAGTTAGTAATCAATAAGTTGCAGTCAGAATTTTCTACATCAAAAAATATTTCATTTAGTAATCCTAAGGGAGGATATTTTATTTCTTTGAATGTTCCTCATTGTGCTAAGAGGATAGTAGAGATATGTAGTGAGCACAAAGTTAAATTAACAAATGCAGGAGCAACATATCCATATGGAAATGACGACATAGATGCAAATATAAGAATTGCACCATCTGTGCCATCATTAGAAGAACTTGATAAAGCAATGAGTGTATTAGTTTTGGCAATTAAATGTGCGATAATAGAAAGAGAAATACAGAAATTAAATTAGTGGAAGTAATAAATGAAAGGAATAATATCAGTAATAGGTAAAGATAAGACAGGGATAATTGCCAAAGTGGCAACCGCTTTATATGATTTGAAAATAAATATTGAAGATATTTCGCAGACAATAATGCAAGATAATTTTTTTACGATGGTTATGGTAGTAGACATAACAAACAAGGATATAATAGTAGTAGATGACAAGTTGCAAGAAATCGCCAAAGAAATGAGAGTCGATATTGCAATTAGGAACGAAGATATATTTAACAAAATGCATAGGATTTAAAATGTTACAAAACAAAGAAATAGTTCAGACTATTCAAATGATAAAAGAGCAGAATTTAGATATTCGTACTATAACTATGCATTTGAGTCTTCTTGATTGTATTAGTGATGATAAGAAAAAAACTGTTCAGAATGTATATAACAAGATAGTTGCAAAAGGTTCAAAACTATGTGAAGTTGCAAATGAAATTTCTCGCAAGTATGGTATACCAATTGTTAATAAAAGAATTAGTGTTACTCCAATAAGTTTAATTGGAGCATCTTCAAATTCATTTGTAGAAATTGCAGTTGCGATGGATAAGGCTGCTAATGAAATTGGAGTTGATTTCATTGGCGGTTATTCAGCACTGGTTCAAAAAGGAATTACTGAATATGAAAAAAAATTTATTAATTCTATTCCAAAAGCATTAGCCAAAACATCGAAAGTATGTGCTAGTGTTAATGTTGCATCAACAAAAGCAGGAATAAATATGACTGTTGTTGAGATGATGGGACGGATTATAAAAGAAACAGCAGAACTAACTAAAGAGGAGAATAGTATTGGCTGTGCAAAATTAGTAATATTTGCAAACGCAGTAGAGGACAACCCATTTATGGCAGGATCATTCAATGGAGTGTCTGAAGGCGATTGCGTTATTAATGTCGGAATATCAGGGCCAGGAACAATTAAGGCAGCACTTAAAGATAATGAAAGTGCTTCTTTTGACGAAATATCTGAAATAATAAGAAAAACTGCTTTTAAGATTACAAGAATGGGTGAGTTGGTTGGAAGAGAAGCCGCCCAGAAATTGAAAGCAGAATTTGGAATTGTAGACTTATCATTAGCCCCAACTGCAAACGAAAATGACAGCGTAGCAGAAGTACTTGAATCAATGGGGATTTCAACTGTTGGATTTCATGGCACGACAGCAGCATTGGCAATGCTAAATGATGCTATTAAAAAAGGCGGAATGATGGCTAGTTCACATGTTGGGGGCTTGTCGGGAGCATTCATTCCAGTTAGTGAAGATTTAGGTATGATAAAAGCAGTAAAGAGCGGAGTACTTACAATTGATAAACTAGAAGCAATGACATCAGTATGTAGTGTTGGCTTAGACATGATTGCTATAAATGGAGATACATCGGCAAGTACAATTTCAGCCTTAATTGCAGATGAAGCAGCTATTGGAATGATTAATGGAAAAACCACTGCTGTTAGAGTAATTCCGGTATATGGAAATAAAAAGGAAGTTAATTTTGGTGGGCTATTAGGATTTGCTCCTGTTATAGATTTAAAAGTAGGAAATGCCGACATTTTTGTGAGTAGAAAAGGGCGAATTCCAGCACCATTGCACTCATATAAAAATTGAGGAAGTTATGTTAAATGTCAGGAAAGGTTATGGCCTATCATTAGCGATAATAATACTAAAGGTTCTTGCAGTTGCTGTTCCAGTTTTAGGAGTTATTATTGCTTCAATATTAAGGCTCAAAGGTATAAATACAAACAGTTTAGATTTTATTCTAAATAGAATTAAACCGATATTCACTTCAATGTCATCTGTTCCAGTTATAGGAGTAGTTGCTGCTTTCTTTGCACGATCGTCACTTTTTTTTGCAATCGCATTAATCACAATTAGTATTGGTCTATTATTACATTTCATATCATTAATTTTATATTTTATAGTTATGTATCATCATGGTTTGATTCCTGATAAAAATAGCATTACAACAGCATTACTTGTTATAGGTATTTTTTTACAATTAATAAGTTTTATTGCATCAATATTTACCTTTAAGGAATTTAGTTTCTTAAGGAAGATCGACGAAGGAGATGAGATATAAAGCTTGAGGCTGTATCAATCAAATCAAAAAGATACGAATACGCAAAGTTATTATTAATTTTAAGCATAACCTCTTTAAATTTACAAATACTAACTGTGATAACATCAATCGGAATTGCAATTAATAAATTAACTAATGCATCTCAATCAATTGTTGGATTTGTATTTCTTGGCATATTTGCAATAATAGGATTTATGTTATTTATTGTGACACTAGTGGTTAAAATTATTTTAACTGTTGAGTATATTTCTAATAAAGAACATCCTAAAAAAGAAAACTTTACATTTTTAGTATTGTCTTACTTTTTTGAGATTTTTTCAGTTTTAATTGCTCTGCTAATCTTAGATGAAGAAAAGAATAGCAAATTTACTGTAAGTGCGGATACTATTCATTCAATAAATAACAGAATAAAAAAAGAAAAAGAAAGTATAGTTAGAAATTCAGAAAAAGAAGACTAATAATTATAAATAGGTTTACTTAGATTATAAAAATATTGGTGCGGACTAAGGGACTTGAACCCATATGGTTTCCCGCTAGATTCTAAGTCTAGTGCGTCTGCCAATTCCGCCAAGTCCGCAATAGTTAAATTATACAAGCATTTTAAATGTAAATCAACAAAATTAATAGGTGTATATGATTAAAAATTTAGCGGATTAGAATATCTATTTTTTAAATTTATATTTAATATGCTAATTGATTGTTTTGTCAAAAATATATTTGATAATATAATAATAAATATTATTTTTAGGAATGAGAAGAAAAAATGTATAAAAAAGTTGATACTGAGATTAAATTTGTTGATAGAGAAAAAGAAATTTTAAAATTTTGGAAAGAAAATAATATTTTTTTAAAGAGTGTTAAGAAAAACGAGGGTAGTAAAGAATTTAGTTTTTACGATGGTCCTCCAACGGCTAATGGGAAGCCACATATCGGTCATATTTTAACCAGAGTAATGAAGGATATAATTCCTAGATACAAGACAATGAAAGGCTTTCATGTTTTAAGAAAAGCTGGATGGGACACTCATGGGCTTCCTGTTGAACTTGAAGTTGAAAAACAATTAGGAATAGATGGCAAGAATGAAATTGAAAAATACGGCATTGAACCATTTATACAAAAATGTAAGGAATCTGTATGGAAATATAAAAGTGAATGGGAGGTTATGTCAGATCGAATTGGATATTGGGCTGACATGAAAAATCCATACATAACTTATGACAATAACTATATTGAGTCAGTTTGGTGGGCAATAAGTGAAATGTCAAAGAAAGGTTTGTTATATAAAGGGCACAAAATTGTGCCATATTGCCCAAGATGTGGAACTGCACTTTCATCACATGAGGTTGCACAAGGATATAAAGACGTTGAAGACACATCAATTTTTGTTAAATTCAAAGTTAAAAATGAAGATAATACATATTTTGTTGCATGGACAACAACTCCTTGGACTTTACCAAGCAATGTCGCATTATGTATGAATGCAAAAGAAAAATATTCAAAGATCAAGGTTAAAAACGAATTTTATATAGTGGCACACGAACTAATTTCTAATCTTTTTTCTGAAGATGAATATGAGTTATTAGATACAAAATTTGGTAAAGAATATGAGTACACCGAATATGAACCTTTATTCACATATAAGCACGGAGCAAAAGAAAAGGGATATTATGTAACAAATGCAGAGTACGTTTCTTTAACTGATGGTACAGGTATTGTTCATATTGCACCTGCATTTGGAGAAGATGACTATCAAGTTGGTAAGAAATATGGATTGCCTTTTGTTCAACTAATTGACGTAGAAGGCAAGTTTATTGATGTAGCAACAGATTTAGTAGGTAAAAGTGCGAAGTCAGCAGATGAATATATAATAAAAAAACTCATAAATGAAAATGTAATTTTAAAAACATTGAAAATTAAACATAGTTATCCTTTCTGTTGGAGATGTGATACACCTTTAATATATTACGCACGTAGTTCTTGGTTTATCGCCATGTCAAAATTAAAAAAGGAACTTTTAAAATCAAACGATTCAGTAAACTGGATGCCTGCCAATATAAAGCAAGGTAGAATGGGCAATTTCCTAGGAAATGTAATAGATTGGGGTATTTCAAGAGAAAGGTATTGGGGCACACCTTTACCAATTTGGGTTTGTAAAAAGTGTGGCAAAATTAAAGTTGTTGGATCTAAAAAAGAATTACTAGAATTATCGGGCAGAAACAAAGATATTGAATTGCATCGTCCATACATTGATAAACTTACATTTACCTGTGAGTGTGGAAGTAAAATGCATAGGACACCTGAAGTTCTTGATTGTTGGTTTGATAGCGGATCAATGCCTTTTGCACAATGGCATTATCCATTTGAAAATAAGGAGATATTTGAAAAAGTTTTTCCTGCAAATTTTATTTCTGAAGCAGTAGATCAGACTAGAGGATGGTTTTATACTTTACTAGCAGTTTCAACAGTATTGTTCAAAAAATCTCCATTCAAAAATTGTGTTGTCTTAGGGCACGTAAATGACAAAAATGGAATTAAAATGTCAAAGCATAAAGGTAATGTTGTAGATCCGTGGACTGTTCTAGATAAGCAAGGAGCAGATGCAACAAGATGGTCTTTCTACACAGATTCCATGCCATGGTTGCCATCAAGATTTTCGCCAGAAAATGTTTCAGAATCCCAACGTAAATTTTTAGGAACATTATGGAACACATATGCGTTCTATGTATTGTATGCAGATATAGATAAATTCGATCCTTCGAAATATAAATTTAATTATTCAAAAATTTCATTGCTTGATAAATGGATTATTTCTGAATTAAATACGCTAATCAAATTCGTTGATGAAGGATTAAATAATTACATGATTACTGAAACCGCAAGAAAAATAGAGGAGTTTGTAGACAAACTTTCAAACTGGTATGTAAGACGTTCAAGAGATAGATTTTGGGGTTCAACAATGGACGCTGATAAAGTTGCAGCATATACAACAATGTACGAAGTGTTATCAAAATTAACAAAAGTGATAGCCCCTTATGTACCTTTTATGGCAGAAATGATATATCAAAACATTGAAAAGCCATTTTTTGACTCTTCTGAGGAAAGTGTGCATCTTTGCGAATTTCCTAAATTTAATAAGAAATATATTAATGAAGATATAGAGAAAAATATGTCTTTAGTGTTGGATATCGTTGTATTGGCAAGGGCAGCAAGAAATAAAGTAAATATTAAAAATAGACAACCAATTTCATCATTGTACTATACAACTCAAAAGGAACTAAGTGATGATTTCTTGTATTTAGTTAAAGACGAAATTAATGTAAAAGAAGTTAAGATTAACGAAAAAACCTCTGAGTACGTAGAATTTGAGTTGAAGCCACAATTAAAAACGCTAGGCCCAAAATACGGCAAATTATTAGGTGATATCAGAAATGAGCTTTCTTCTAATGCTTCAAAAATTATGAATTCAATTAATACAAATGGCAACTATTCATTTAAGGTTAATGAAACTAAAATTGAATTGAATAAAGAAGATTTATTAATTCAAATGCGTAACAAAGAAGGATTTGCATCAGAGTCATCATCCGAGATGACAGTTGTATTAGATGTTCACTTGACTGATGAATTAATTGAGGAAGGTATTGAGAGAGAACTAGTTTCAAAAATTCAAAGTATGCGAAAAGAGGCAGGCTTTGAAGTTACAGATCATATTTATCTTTCATATACTGCAGTAGGAACAACATTAGAGATTCTAAAGAAACAAAAATTTATGAAAGAAATATTATGTGATGAAATCAAAAGCAATATTTCAGGATTCACAAAAGAACTTGATGTATATGATGATAAAGTAACGGTTACTATAGCGAGAGTTTAAATGTTAGTTGCAAATAATTGGTCAGAGTACGAAGTAATTAAAACAGGCAATATGGCTAAATTAGAGCGCTGGGCAGATTTTTATTTACTTAGACCTGATCCACAAATTATTTGGAAGAGAGATGATAATTATTTCAGCAATGAAAAAATAGATGCTAAATATGTTCGCTCAAGTGATGGCGGTGGAAGATGGGAAGGGGAACATATTGATGAGTTTTGTGTATCATATAAAAGTTGTAAGTTCAAATTAAAATTAATGGGGTTTAAACATACTGGGTTATTCCCTGAACAAGCTGTAAATTGGGATAGAATGGTTCAACTTATTAACTCGAGGAAAGAAAAAGTTAATATTCTAAATTTATTTGGATACACTGGTGCAGCGACAGTAATGTGTGCGAAAGCAGGAGCAAAAGTTTGTCACGTTGATGCTGCTAAAGCAATGGTGGAAAGAGCAAAAGAAAATGCCACTTTATCAAATGTACCTCCAGGAAATACGAGATATATTGTAGATGATTGTTTTAAATTTTGTGAAAAGGAAATACGTAGAAATAATAAATATGATGGAATCATTTTAGATCCTCCAAGTTTTGGTAGAGGTCCAAACAATGAAAAATGGAAAATTGAAGACAGTATCTCTGATTTACTAGAAAGAGTTTCTCACTTGTTATCAGATAAGCCATTATTTGTGTGTTTAAATAGTTATACAACAGGGTTACAGCCAACAGTAATGAAAAATCTGTTGAAAATATATTTTAAAAATTGTGATGATGTTGAGGCAGATGAAATAGGGATTCCAACAAAGGAAGGTTTAGTTTTGCCTCAAGGGTGTACTGCGTTTGCAAGGTATTAAGATGGACTATAAGGATTTGAAAGTTTTATTTGAAGATAATCATATTATTGTTGTATACAAACCTGCCAACATACCAACTCAATCTGATATTTCAGGCGATAAAGATATGTGTACAATTGTTAAAGAATATTTGATTAATAAATACGATAAACAAGGTGATGCATACTTGGGTATGATTCAGAGATTAGATAGACCAACAGCAGGTTTACTAATGTTTGCGAAGACTAGCAAAGCAGCAAAGAGATTAAATGAACAATTTAAAGAACACCAAATAACAAAAAAATATTTTGCTATAGTTAGAGGTAAACCTCCAATAAAAGAAGATAAATTAGTTTGTTATTTGAAAAAATATGAAAAACAAAATATTGTAAAAGTTGTACCTCAATTAACAGAAGGGTCTAAGTATGCAGAGTTATCATATAAATTGATTACGTCTAACGACAAAACGTCTTTGCTATTGATTGATTTAGTAACTGGAAGATCTCATCAAATCAGGGTTCAACTTTCATCAAATTTTATGCCGATAATTGGGGATAATAAATACGGCGATAATACAAATGTACAACTTGCATTGTTTGCATGTGAGTTAAAATTTATGCATCCTATTAGTGGAGAAAAACATACTTTTAGACTATATCCACCAGAAGAAGAACCATGGTTAGAATATAAAACGTATACTGATTCAGTGCTAGAAGTACTAATTAAAAATAGTTGAGGAATACATGAAGTTAATAGACAAGACAATTGGACAGTTATTGAAAGACATTGCAATTGAGATTCCGAATAATATTGGGCTCGAGTACAATACCAGAGATTTATGTTTAACTTGGGAAGAATTAGATAAATTAACCGATAAAATAGCAAAAGGCTTTATGAGTCTTGGTATTCAGAAAGGGGATAAGGTTGCGATTTGGGCAACTAATATTCCTGAGTGGTTTTACACTTTATATGCAACTGCTAAAATTGGTGCGGTTCTTGTAACGATTAATACAAACTATAAAGTTTTTGAATTAGAGTATTTGCTATCGCAATCAGATACAAAAGCATTAGTGTGTATGCAAGGGTTTAAAGATGCAAATTATGTTGAGATAATAAATGAATTGATCCCTCTAGTGGATTCAAAAGAAGAAATTAAATGCGATAGGTTGCCAGAATTAAAAAGAGTTATATTTGCAGGTGAAAATACGCCTCAAGGTATGATTAAATTTGATGACCTAATTGAGTTTGGAAAAGCAATTCCAAACGAAGAATATTTTGAAAGATTTAATTCAGTTAAAGCAGATGAAATTGTTAATATGCAATATACATCTGGAACAACTGGATTCCCCAAAGGAGTTATGTTATCACATAAAAATGTTGTAAATAATGGGAATACCATTGGTAAGGGTATGGCACTTACAAAAAAAGATAAACTTTGTATATGTGTTCCAATGTTTCATTGCTTTGGCTTAGTACTAGCGTTTCTTGCTTGTTTAACAAATAAAGCAACTATGGTTGCCGTTGAATATTACAATCCAGTTGTAGTCATGGAAACATTATCAAAGAAAAAATGTACAGCAGTTCATGGTGTTCCAACAATGTTTATAGGTATGCTTGAAAACAAAGCCTTTGATCAATTTGATTTCTCTCATCTAAGGACAGGAATTATGGCAGGCTCTCCTTGTCCAATTGAAATAATGAAGCAAGTAGTTGAAAGAATGAATATGAAAGATATAGTAATCGTATTTGGGCAAACCGAAGCATCTCCTGGATGTACTATGACGACAACAAAAGATACAATTGAACAAAGAGTAACAACAGTTGGTAAAGCTTTCCCAAATGTAGAATGTAAGATTATAAATCCAGATACTGGAGAAGAGATGCCTGACGGTGAGCCAGGTGAATTTGTTGCACGAGGATACAATATAATGCATGGATATTACAAAATGCCAGAAGCAACAAAAAATGTAATTGACAATCAAGGATGGTTGCATACAGGAGATTTGTGTATAAAAAATTCTGATGGGTATTATAAGGTTGTTGGAAGAATTAAAGACATGATAATTAGAGGTGGAGAGAACATTTATCCTAAAGAAATTGAGGAGTTTTTATACACGGTTGATGGAGTTAGCGATGTCCAAGTTGTTGGAGTTCCAAGCGAAAGATATGGTGAAGAAGTAATGGCTTTCATTATTTTAAAAAAAGACGTTTCATATACAGATGAAGATATTAAGAAATTAGTTAAGAAAAATATGGCAAGACATAAAGTACCTTCTTACGTTAAATTTTTAGATGAATTTCCAACGACAGCAAGTGGAAAAATTCAGAAGTTTAAACTAAGAGAAATTGGAATTAAATTATTGAGTTTGCAACACGCAGCAAATATTGAAACTGCATAGGAGTTAAAATGAAAAGACTTTGTTTTTCAACAATTGGTTCGCCAGATTGGGCTTTAAAAGATATAGTTTCTACCGCAAAGGATTTAGGGTATGAAGGAATCGAAGTTAGATCAATATCAAACGAAACATATGCTCCACAGATGAAGGAATTTAATCAAAACATAAATAAGACAATTGATTTATTAAACGAATCCAAAATACAAATTGCTATGTTATCTTCTGATGTTGCTTTTGCAAATTATCAAGACACAACGGCATTAAAGCGTGCAGAGGAATATTTGAAATTAGCGGACAAGTTACAAGTTCCATTTGTTCGAGTCATGTCTACAAATAAGCCATATTACGATGGTGGAGATTTAGATTTATGCATAAAGCAATATAAAGAAATTGTTAATCAAGCAAACGATACTAATGTAAAAATTTTGATGGAAACAAATGGGCTTTTCGTAGATACTAAAAAACTTTCTTTAATGCTAGATGAAGTAACTGGAAATTCTGGAGCGTTATGGGATACACATCATCCATATAGATTTAATGATGAGCAAATTTCACTTTCTATTAAAAACTTAGGTTCTAAAATAAAGTATGTGCACTTAAAAGATAGTGTAATCAGTAAGGGTAAAGTTAAATATAAAATTTTCGGAACAGGGGACATGCCACTAAAAAACATAGTATCGCTTTTGAGAGAGAATAATTATGATGGATACTATACACTGGAGTGGGTTAAACTTTGGGATGACTCATTAGAAGAAGCAGGAATCGTATTTGCTCAGTACGCTCAATATATGAATAGGTTACCTTAATAAGGTATCCAAAAAAACATCTGCACGATGATCAATATCAATTAACTCTTTATATTCGTCTATAGCATTATCACTTTCTTTATATAAAAAATTACAAGAACCTCTTGAGCAAAAAGAAAGGATATCATTCTTTTTTTCATCATTGATTCCTAAAACAGTTGTATAGGGCGGTAAGTAATTAATTAATTGTAGGCTTGTCTTTTTAATTCCTAGGTTTATAGATAGAAGTATTCGTTTTAAATTTGATAAAGTTATCCTTCTCGATGTTAAACTGTAGTATTCCGAAATGTTATTAAACCGTTGTTTTTTTATTTTATTTTCAAAGCCTTCAGTTAAATTAAGATACTCACTAATTTCACTTGCATTCTTTGAATTTAAATTAAATATTGACAATCTTTCAAAAGTGCTAAAATCAAATTTTTTAGTAATGTTTACAAAACTTGGGACATGTGACGAAAAGTCGTTTGACTCAGACATAAGTTTTCTTATGTAAGTTGACGATTGAAACTCATTTTGTCTACGTATAGGATAGTAGTTAATATATGGATTAATAGAGTTGATTGCAGATATATATTCTAAACTGAGAATGTTATTTGGCGACCAAAAATTATGATCTATCGAGTCAATAGCAAATTCACATGATTTACCATATGAAAAACCTTTTGCAAGATTCCTTTTAATTTTTAAGTTTGTTTCTTCATCTTTCAACATTTTATAAACAGTTTCTAATTCTTGTACAGATTTACTTTCAGACCCAAAGACTAGAGTAAAATTATTGAAAATTGAATTTAAAATTCTAACTGCTCCAAAAGCAAACGTTTTTGCATTTGAGAGAGAGTAAATAGTCGGCAATTCAATAACTAAGTCAACCCCGGCACTTATTGCCCAGTTTGCACGCTGATGTTTTTTTGCTACACAGATATCCCCATGTTGAGTAACAGAACCACTCATAATAACAACTAGAAATTTTGGATTTAATTCTTCTTTAATTTTCTGTATTTGATAAAAATGTCCTAGGTGAAAAGGATTAAATTCTGCAATTATGCAGACAATGTTATTATTGTCTACTTTGTTGATATTTTTCATATTTACAAATATAATAGTAAAATATATTGAAAAAAACTATCTGACGGAGGAAAAATGGACTTTTTAAAGGATATTCTTGAAAGATCAAAGAAACTTAATAAAAAAATAGCTTTGCCAGAAACTCAAGATGAGAGAGTTATCTTTGCGACCGAATACTTATCAAAAAATAAGATATGTAAAGTTGTTTTAATTGGTAATGAAGAAGAAATTCGATTAAATTTCGCAAAATATAAACTTAGTGGTGTGGAATTTGTAGACCCTAAAACATCTGAAAATAAAGGAAAGTATATTGACTTGCTTTTTGAGTTGAGAAAAGCCAAAGGGGCGACAATCGAATGGGCTAGAAATACTGTTGTAGAAGATAAGTTGTCATTTGCTTGTCTTGCATTGAAGTCTGGTGATGTTGACGGAGTTGTTGCAGGAGCCGTTTTATCATCTGCGGCAGTTTCCAGAGCGGCATTTCAAATAGTTAAAGCAAAGCCAGGAATAAATAGTGTTTCATCATGTTTTGTAATGGTTCCACCTAAAAACAGTACTGCCGTATCAGACGATGCAGTTATATTCTCGGATTGTGGTGTAATCCCATATCCAACAAAAGAACAATTAGTAGATATTGTTTTTGCCGCAAAAGAAAGTTGTGAGAAAATAATTAGAACACAACCCAAAATCGCTATGTTATCTTTTTCAACAAAAGGCAGTGCGAAGCATCCATCTGTAGATTTAGTTCAAGATGCATACAAAGCGGTTATTGAAAAAGATCCAACTATATTAGTTGATGGCGAATTGCAGTTTGATGCAGCTATCGTTGAAAGTGTTGCAAAACAAAAAGCAAAGGATAGTATAGTTGCTGGACATGCAAATGTATTTGTTTTCCCTAATCTTGATGCTGGTAATATCGGATATAAAATTGCACAGAGATTAGGTAATTTTGTTGCATTAGGACCTTTAATGCAAGGGCTAAGTAAACCAATAAACGATTTGTCTCGTGGTTGTAACTATATGGACATTGTATATGTTAGTGCAATCACTTGTTTACAATCACAGGAGTAAAAAGTGAAGATTTTAGTTTTAAATGCTGGTAGTTCATCTTTAAAGTATCAATTAATAGATATGTCTAACAATGAGTTGTTAGTAAAAGGTTTATGCGAACGAATTAATATTGACGGAAGAATTTCTCAAAAGAACAATCAAGGGAAAGAGTTTAAAAAAGAAATAACTTTAAAAAATCATACAGATGCGATGAAAGTAGTTATTGATTCAATTACAGACAGAGAATATGGTGTAATAAAATCTCTTGAAGAAATTGATGCAATAGGACATAGAGTTTTGCATGGTGCAGAAGAATTTAAGGATTCTGTTTTAATTAATGATGAAGTAATAAATATATGCAAGAAAAATATTGAATTAGGACCTTTGCACATGCCTGCGAATATAGCTTGCATTGAAAGTTGTAGAAGTATTTTGCCAAACATTCCTATGGTTGCAGTATTTGACACAACATTCCATTCAACGATTCCAGAGAAAGCACACCTTTATGGAATAAAATATGAGGACTACGATGAATTTAAAGTAAGAAAATATGGATTTCATGGATCTTCTCATAAATTCGTTTCAAAAGAAGCAATTAAATACTTAAAAAAGATGGACACAAAACTTGTTATTTGTCACTTAGGTAATGGCTCATCTTTGTCTGCAGTAAAAAATGGCGAGTGTGTAGACACTACAATGGGATTTACACCTATTGCCGGCGTAGTAATGGGGACAAGATGTGGGGATATAGATATTTCTGCCGTTGAGTTTTTGAGAACTAAAAAGAATATGACAACAGCACAAATGATTGAATATTTGAATAAAGAATGTGGAATGTTAGGTATTTCAGGTCTAAGTTCAGACATGAGAGATTTAGAGAATGCAATGGAAACAAATAAACGTGCAAAATTAGCTATAGAGATTGCGGCATATTCAATAATCAAGAATATAGGGGCATTTATGGCAGTTTTAAACGGTATTGATGCTCTTGTTTTTACAGGCGGAATCGGTGAGAACAGCGATGTAATGAGAGCAATTATAACCGAGAAATTGGATAGTTTTGGAATAATAATTGACGACAAAAAAAATGCAGAACGTAACAATGTTATCAGAGATATTTCAAGTAAAAAAAGTAAGGTTAAAATTTTAATTATTCCAACAAACGAAGAACTATTAATTGCTCAAGAAACGGCAAAAATTATAAAAAAATAGACTAAATGATAACAATTGACAATAATATATACTATATTTATACTTATTTTTAGTAAAAAGGAGGAAAGCAGTAATGGCAGTACCAAAGAGAAAAATTTCAAAGTCTAAAACAAATTCTAGATTTGCAAATTGGAAATTGAAAAAATTAGCACTTGTCAGATGTCCACAATGCCACGAATTGATTAAACAACATCAAGTTTGTCCTAATTGTGGTGCGTATGATGGTAAAGTGGTAGTAGAAACTGATTCAGCAAAATAATGAAAATTGTAGTCGATGCATTTGGAGGAGATCATTCACCTGAAGAAATTGTTCTAGGTGTTATTGACTATTTAATTGAAAGTTCCAAAACTGAAATTATATTAACTGGTGATCAGCATCGAATAAATGAAATATTAAAACAAAATAATTTTAATTCAAGTCGATTAACTATAATAAATACAACTGAGGTTATTTCAAATAGCGATAGTCCTGTTTTTGCAGTTAGAAATAAAAAAGATAGTTCTATGACTGTAGCGCTTGATATATTAAAAAGTGATGGTGTTGAAGCATTTGTAACTGCTGGACCAACTGGAGCAGCACTTAGTGGTGCTTTCATGAAGTTGGGTCGAATAAAGGGAATTTCAAGACCAGCATTAGCGTCAATTCTTCCAACAAAAATTGGTACAAATTGTATCTTATGTGATTGTGGAGCAAATGTTGATTCTAAGCCAATCAACCTTCATCATTTTGCAATAATGGCACATTATTTTGCTAAATTTTATTTAGGAATAGACAAGCCAAGAATTGGGTTACTTTCAAATGGATCAGAAAAAGAAAAAGGTAATCTTTTAAACAAAGAAGTGTATAAAATTCTTGAAGAAGATAAAAAGTTAAACTTTATTGGAAATTGCGAGGCACGTGAATTGTTGTCTGGTGATTGTGATGTAATTGTAACTGATGGGTTTGCAGGGAACGTTGCATTAAAAACTGCAGAGGGAATTGCTGATGCAGTATTTACAAAATTTAAATTTACATTAAAAAAGAAGGCTACTTGGTTTCAAAAATTAGGTGCTTATCTAACTAAAGGTCTATTTAAAAAATTAAAAAATTCGATGGACTATAACTCAATTGGTGGAGCATGCCTTTTGGGAGTAACTAAGATTGTAATTAAATCACATGGTTCATCAAAGAGACTTGCTATAAAGAATTCTATATTCCAAGCTGAGACATTAGCGGGAGTAAACTTATGTGAAAAAATTCACAGTGGGATTGTTGAGTATGGGCTATAGTGAGTTATATGAAAGAATTGGATACCAATTTAAGAACGAAGACTTGCTACTATCTGCATTGACTCATCCTTCTGTTAATAATAAAGAATTAGAAAACTATAACCGTCTAGAGTACCTAGGCGATTCTCTTATTGAATTTTTAACAACAGATTATTTGTTTAACAAATTTAAAAATGCAGATGCAGGGACATTAACCGATATTAGAAAGACAATTGTCTCTAACAAAAATTTAATAAACGTATGTAACAATCTTGAATTAGATAAGTTAATGATTAAAAAATCAAAAACAAAAAT
Organism: uncultured Clostridia bacterium; assembly: GCA_963532875.1. Taxonomy (GTDB): domain Bacteria; phylum Bacillota; class Clostridia; order Christensenellales; family CAG-917; genus CAUTUX01. The sequence goes on from CAUSLO010000008.1 coordinate 20,313, forward strand.
TAATAGTGATAGCAAAGTTTATGCAGATTTAGTTGAAGCTCTGTATGGTGCGATTTATATAGACTCAGGAAACTTGGATATAGTGAGAAAATGCTATATAGACTTAATAGCAAAGAATAATAGTAATGATATTAATAATAAGTCGTATTCTGTGTTAGTCTATGAGTATTCACAGAAAAAAAAATTGATACTTAACTTAAATTGGGTGGAACAGAACGGTTCATTTCTATGTAAATTAGAAATGGGGAATATGCAAACCGAGTCAACTGGAAAGAATAAAAAAGAGGCAAAAGAAAAAGCTTCTGAAATATTTTATAAACGATATATTAATAACTGTAGGTAGATATGAGATTAAACAAATTAGTAATTAGAGGATTTAAGGCTTTTGCTGATAGAACAGAAATTGTTTTTAATGATGACTTTACTGCAATCGTAGGACCAAATGGATGTGGAAAATCAAACGTCTCTGATGCGATAAAATGGACACTTGCTGAAACAAGGCCTAAACAACTAAGAGCCGCAAGTGGGAAAATGACAGAGGTAATTTTCATTGGTACTGAAAAAAGACCTGGTATGTCTTATGCTGAAGTTTCACTTTATTTTGATAACACTAAAAGAGATTTATTTAAACAACTTGATTATGATGAAGTAGTTATTACTAGAAAAATTGATAAGTCAGGGACAAGCGAATATTTTATTAACAATAATAAGTGCCAACAAAAAGATATTAATGCAATGCTACATAATACAGGTATTGGTAAAAACGGTTATTCAATTATTCACCAAGGTAAGGTCGCAGAAATTTGTAGAGCGAAAGCAAGCGAACGTAGGGTAATGTTTGAAGAAGTTGCTGACATTTCTCACTTCAGATTAGATAAAGAAAAAGCTGAAGAAAATTTAAAAGAGACTCAAATTAAATTAGACACAATGCAAGAAGTAATAAATGAAATGGAAGGTAGAAGAGCACCACTTCAAAAACAAGCTGAAAAAGCTCAAAAAAGCGAAGAACTCAAAAAAGAAATTAAAGAACTTGAATTAAATTTATTAATTTCAAAAACTGAGAGCATGCAAGATACGAAAGCAATGTTTGATAAAAAGATCAACACTCTTACTATCAAAATTATGAATGCTGAAGATGAATATAATAAACTTGTAAAACAAGAAGATGATTTTCATAATGAAACATTTAAATTAGATAGAGAACTAAGTGTTATACAAAATAAAATATTAGAAGAGTCTGTAAAAAGCACAAAAGATACTGGAGATATGAACCTTCTAAAACAAAAACTAGAAGACTCAGCGAACAATATTGACAGAATATCTAATGAATTAGAAAATTTAAATGCTAAAAAAGATATGGTTCTTTCTCAAATAAAACAACAAACAAATTCATATGATGAGCATAAGAGCGAACAAAATATAAAAGATGCTGAATATAAAGAAAAGTCTATTAAGTACAATATGCTCAATAAGGATTCTGATGAAAAGAATTCATTAATAAAGAGTTTATCTACAGAATTTATTGAATTACAACAAAAGAAAGAGGTTCTTGATCGTGAATTACAAAGCGTTAAAGTTTCTAATGCTGTAAATGAAAGTAAGGTTAAACAACTAAATGAATATATATCAGAACATGAAGAAAAACTTAAAACTATTTTGCTTGATATTGAAACAGCAGATAAGGAGCGTAGAAGTTTCTACAATAAAAAAATTGATGAATCAAATAGTTATAATGAAGTTACCCAAAATAGGAATAATATAAAAGCCGAAATAGAAGACTTAAGAAACGAAATTACACAGTTGAGTTCTGTTCTATCTGGACAACAAACAAAACTTGAAGTTTTAACAGATAATAAATCAAAATTAGGAATATTTAATGAAGCAACACAATTGTTACTTAAAGACAAAACACTTCCACAATTGAAAGACAAACTATATGGGACACTAGTTGATTTACTCAATGTACCTGCTAAATTTGCAACAGCAATTGAATACAGTGTAGGTGGTGCATATCAACATATAGTTGTTCCAACAGCAGATGATGCAACATATTTAATTAATTACTTAAAAGAAAAAAAATATGGAAGAGTAACATTTAGACCTCTATCTACAACCAAAGTAAGACCAAAAGTTCCAGAAATATTATCAGCAAAAAAAGAACATGGCGTTTTAGGTATCGCATCTGAACTAGTGGAATGTGATGCAAAATTTAAGAATTTAGTTGAGTTTTTATTAGGCAACACATTAATAGTAGACAATTCAAATACTGGTAAATATCTTTTTACACAATTTAACCAAGCATTTAAAATTGCAACACTAGATGGAGATATATTTGCACGTGGTGGTGAAATTTCTGGTGGATTTACAAAAAATGCGACCAAAGTATTCTCACAACAAAAAGATATTGACGATGCTAAAAATACAATTGAGCAAACGAGAATTGCAATACAACAAGCAAAAGAGTTGGTGACGCAAAAACAAAGCGAAGTTCAAGATTTGGCAGTCATATTAGAAGAAAGAAAATCTCGTTTGGTTGAGTTCCGTGAAAATGAAGTTGCGGCAGAGAGCAAATTGGTAGCATTAAATGAAAAGAAAGAAGAGATAAATGTTCTGGTTACAAAGGCTAAAGAAGAATTAAGTCAAATTACATTTGGCTCAAGTGAAGTACAAGCAAAACTTGATGAGCAAAAGCGTCTAGAAAATTTAATAACTCAAAAGAAAATGGAATATGAGGAAGTTTCTAAAGCAAGATCTGCAGATGCAGATGGAGATGAAATTTCAAATTTGGAAAAGCAAGTTTTAGATTTAAAAGTTTATTTAGCAACCCTAGGACAATCAATTATAACTGAAGAACAAGAAATAGCAAGACTTAATATAGAGTTAAAAACTATTGACGCTGATATTGATTCCAGGAATGCAGACTTAACTAACTTTAATCAAATTATTGCTGAAATAAAAGAAAAAACAGAAAATATTAAGGTAGTTGGACAAAGTAAAGAAATAATTGATGAATTAGAAGTACAGAAAAAGACTATTGAATTACGTAAGGAATATATCCTTAATGAACAAAAAACTATAAATGATAAAAAAGCACATTTAATTGATGAGAAAAATAACGACAACGAAAAGAAATACCGTGAAGAAAATGCAAGAGATAAATTCTTAGAAGAATTAAATGAACTAAGAGAATATATCCTATCAACATATAATGAAACATATGAGACAGCATTAGAATACAAAATTGAAGGATTCCAAGCATATGGATCAAAAGAGAAAATTAAAGATCTAAAAGCTAGAAAATCACGACTTGGAGAAGTAAACGAATTAGCTATTGAAGAACTAAGAGAACTTGAAGAAAGATATGCTGATAAATGTGAAAAGCGTGATGATATTCAACAGTCTTGCGATGATATAAAATCTCTTATATCAGAATTAACAGCACAAATGAGAGATAAATTTGTAGAAACATTTAACAAAGTTAGAGAAAATTATCAAGAAACATTTACTAAACTATTTATGGGCGGAAGAGGCGATTTAGAATTAGACTACTCAAAAACTGATGATCCACTTCTAGCAGATATTATTATCAAAGCAAAACCACCAGGAAAAAAAGAAATGGATATAGGCTTATATTCAGGTGGAGAACAAACTCTAATTTCTATTGCATTGCTATTCTCGTTCATATCTTTGAAACCAATGCCATTCTGTTTATTAGATGAGGCAGATTCTGCTTTAGATGAACCTAACTGTGATTTATATGCTAGATTCATTAACAAGTTTGCTGAATCTGGTTCGCAATTTATTGTAATTACACATAGAAGACAATCAATGCAATGTGCAAATTCAATTTTCGGTGTAACAATGCAAGAAAAAGGAGTATCGAAAGTTGTTTCAATTCAACTTGAAGATGCAGTTGAATTAGGCGGGAAATAGTGGGTTTATTCTCAAAAATTAAAGAAGGTCTTAAAAAGTCAAATGAACGTATAGCAAAAAAAATATTTTATGCTTTTCGTGCTCGAAAATTAAATGATGAGTTTTATGATGCTTTGGAGGAGGCTTTAATTTCATCTGATGTGGGAATTGCTTTAACAGAAAAACTAATTTCAGACTTAAAAGATGTGTGTTTTGAACAAAAGATTACAGATGTTGAAAGTGCACGAGAATGTTTAAAAACATTAGTTTTAGAAGAAATAGAATTTAAAATTCCTAAATATGAGTATCCATTAATTATTTTAGTTGCTGGAGTAAATGGAGTTGGGAAAACTACATCAATTAGTAAATTGGCAAAAAAATTCAAGGATGATGGCAAAAGTGTGATTCTTGTAGCTGCAGATACATTTAGAGCTGCTGCTACTGAACAGTTACAAGAATGGGGTGATAGAATTGGAGTCAAAGTTATTAAACAAAAAGAAGGCGCAGATCCAGCAGCTGTAGTATTTGATGCAATTTCATCAGCAAAAGCAAAAAAAATTGACGTTATCTTAATTGATACTGCAGGTAGATTGCATAACAAAAAGAATCTAATAGACGAATTAAATAAAATATATAGAATTTCAAATCGTGAATTTGAGAATGCTGATTTGAGGACTTTTTTTGTATTAGACGCTACAACTGGTCAGAATGCACTTTCGCAAGCAAAAATCTTTCAAGAAGCGATAGATGCTGATGGAATTATCTTAACAAAACTAGATGGAACTGCTAAGGGCGGTGTAGTTGTTGCGTTGGCACATGAAATTGAATTGCCTGTTGTATATGTTGGTGTCGGCGAAAAGATGGATGATTTGATTGATTTTTCACCAAAAGAATTTGTAGATGCAATTTTTGATTAATTAATCTTTTGACAAAGACGATTCTTTTTTATTAAAATAGTTGTAAAGCATTTGGGCTTGACATATGGATAGATTTTATATAAATGAATTGCATGGTATTTATAGTTGCTTGTTAACCGATCGACAAAATGAAATGTTGACCTTGCATTATTATGATGATTTATCTTTTGGTGAGATTGCTGAAATGTTCAGTATAACGAGGTCAGCGGTTTTAGATGCAGTTAATAAGGCAAGAAATGCATTGGTTAAATATGAGAACAATATGCACTTTTATGAGACGATTAATCAAATTAATAAATGTGTTGCGGATGGAATGGAAGGACTTTGTGATACACAAAAGTGCTTATTAAAAATTAAAAATATTTTGGAGAGTTAATGTCAGTATTTGAGAATTTATCAGATAAGATTAACCATATTTTTTCTAAGTTAAGGAATAAAGGGAAACTAACTGAGTTAGAAATTAAAAATGCAATGCGTGAAATACGTGTGGCTTTGCTTGAAGCAGACGTTAGTTACCCAGTAGTGAAAGAATTTATAAATATCGTATCTCAAAAAGCTGTTGGTGAGGAAATTTTAAAATCCCTTACACCAGTTCAACAAATTATTAAAATTGTTAATGATGAGTTAATTGCGCTAATGAGTTCAACTGAACAAAAACTCACATTTTCAAGTAAGCCAATTTCAGTTTATATGATGTGTGGACTTCAAGGTGCTGGTAAGACTACGATGTGTGGTAAACTGGCTAGATATCTAACAAAACAGAATAAAAAAGTCTTGTTGGTTGCTTGTGATATATATAGACCAGCAGCAATTGAACAATTAAAAGTTGTTGCTAAAAAGGCAAACGTTGAAGTATATGAAAATGGAAAAAAACAACCTGTAAAAATTGCAAAAGAAGCACTTAAAGTAGCTGAGAAAAATCAATACGATGTTGTTATACTTGATACAGCAGGTCGTCTTCATATTGACGATGAATTAATGACAGAATTACAAGATATTAAAAAGGCTATTGATATTCAAGAAATCTTATTAACTGTAGATGCAATGACAGGTCAAGATGCAGTAAATGTAGCGAAAGTATTCAATGAAAAATTAGATATAACTGGAATAATTGTAACTAAATTAGATGGCGACACTCGAGGGGGTGCTGCTTTATCCATAAAAGCAGTGAGCGGTAAACCAATTAAATTAATAGGAACTGGAGAAAAGTTAGAAGACCTAGAACAATTTCACCCAGATAGAATGGCATCTCGTATTTTAGGTATGGGAGATGTCCTTACACTTATAGAGAAAGCACAGTCTGCAATCACAGATGAAGACGCTAAAAGTTTAAGAAAAAAGATTAAAGAGAATTCCTTTACACTTGATGATTACTTAAAGCAATTAGATTCAGTAAAAAAAATGGGTGGAATTACAAACATAATAAAAATGATTCCTGGATTACAAAATAAACTAAAGGGAAATATGCCAAGTATTTCAGAAGATGAAATAAAAAAGACAAAAGCGATTATATTATCAATGACAAGACAGGAAAGAAAAAATCCAGAAATTGTTAAATCAAATAGAAGAAAGAGAATTGCTATGGGTAGCGGAACAACAATTCAAGATGTTAACCACCTATTAAAACAATTTATGTCTTCTAAAGAAATGATGAGTAAAATGGCAAATGGAAAGGGTTTACGTGGAATGTTAAATTCTTTTTAAATATTATATATGGAGGTATCGTATGGTAAAGTTAAGATTAACTAGGATGGGGGCAAAGAAAGCACCTTTTTACAGAATTGTTGCAATTGACAGCAGAAAGGCTAGGGATGGACAATACATCGAACAAGTTGGAATTTATAACCCAACTGTAGAGCCAAAGATGGTAAACATTGATGCAGAAGTTGCTAAAAAGTGGCTTGATCTTGGTGCACAACCAACGGAAACAGTTAAAAGTTTATTCAAAAGTGAAGGAATAATAAAATAATGTTAGAACTAGTAAATTATTTATTTGGTCAATTTTTAGATAAAAAAGATTTTGACATCACAGTTGAGAATGAAAACATAATTGTTTTAATTAATAAGAAGGAAATATCTAAAGTAATAGGTAAATCAGGTAAAATTATTAAAGCAATTAGAGTAATTATGAGTTCTAAAAACTTTAAGGATAAATCAAACTACGTTTTAAAATTAGAAGAACGTGATTAATAACTTAATTGCAATCGGTAAAATTTTAAAATCTAGAGGTCTAAAAGGCGAATTCAAAGTTGATATTTACTCAAAAAATTTTGAAAATATTAAAAATTTAAAAATAATTTTAATTGACGAAGTTGAGTATAATATCCTTAGTTGTTCTATTCATAACAACTTTGCTTATTTACGTATTCAAGGCATAGAAACTGTTGAACAAAGTGAAGCAATTAAAAACAAAGAAATATTCGCAAAAAGAGAATCATTAATAAAACTTCCTGATAATTTATTTTATATTGTTGATTTAATTGGCTGCGAAGCAGTAGTTGGAGATGAGGTCGTAGGTGTTATAATTGATATATATCAAGAATATGCTAGAGACATATACGTAGTAAAAGGTAAAACTAAAATGTATATCCCAATAATTGACAATTTAATTAAAATACACGACTTAAAAAATAAACAAGTTGTGTTTAACAAAGAGCCTTTTTATAGTGTAATGGTAGAAAATTGATTAAATTTCATATTTTAACAATATTTCCGCAGTTTTTTGAGAACTTAAAATATAGTTTAATTGGTAAAGCAATTGAAAAATCACTGATTTTTTTTGATATTATCGATATTAGAGATTTCTCAGACGACAAAAATCGTAGAGTTGACGATACAATAATTGGTGGTGGTCCAGGAATGCTAATGTCGGCCACACCAATTATAAAAGCATTAAATTTTGTTGATCCACAAAGGAAAATTACACGAATATTATTCTCACCTTTAGGAGGAAAATTACAACAAAAATATATTGAAAATTTTAACCACAAAGAAGTAATTTTAATTTGTACAAACTATGAGGGAATCGACGATCGTCTAATTAAAAATGAGATAGATGAGGTTATCTCCATTGGCGACTACATTTTAACAGGCGGGGAAATTGCTGCTTCAGTCTATATTAATTCAATATCAAGATATGTTGATGGAGTACTTGGAAATTCTGATTCACTTTATAAAGAAAGTTTTTCTAATGATTTGTTAGAATATCCACAATTCACAAAACCAAATGTTTTAAATGGGGAAAGAGTGCCTAAAATTTTAATCTCTGGCAATCACAAATTAATTGATAAATGGCGAATAGAGAAGTCTTTAGAAACAACATTTAAAAATCGACCAGATTTGTTATTAAAATGTAAAATAGAGGAGTTTTTACCAAAAAAATGAACATTAATTGGTTTCCTGGACATATGGTAAAAGCCATTCGTTCAATGCAAAGTAATTTAGAGATTGTTGATTCTGTTATTTATATACTTGATTCAAGAGCAATTAAATCATGTATGAATCCAATATTAAATGATATATGCAAGGGTAAGGAAATATTATATTTATTAAATAAAATTGATTTAGTTGAAGAATCAGATATCAATAAGTGGGAAAAATATTTTAAAGAAAAAAAACTCAATTATCTGAAATGTGTCGGAACTCAAGTTAATCCAGAAACAGTAATCCAAAAATTAAAAGCAATTAATCAAAATAAAATTCAAAATGCGAAAGCTAAAGGTATAATTTATAATCTAAAAGCAATGGTAGTTGGAATCCCAAACTCGGGAAAATCAAGTATTATAAATTCAATTGCGAAGCGTTGCAAAACTTTTGTTGGGAACAAAGCAAGTATTACTCGTGGTGTGCAATGGATTAATATTGATAATATATATTTGCTAGATACCCCAGGCACACTATGGGGTAAAATACAAGATCAGCAAGTTGCTAGAAACTTAGCATTTATTGGAAGTATTAACGATGATATTATAGATTTTTATGAATTAGCATTAAATTTCTTAAATGATCATAGCTCAAAAATTATTAATAATATAAGAGATAAATATAATTTAAGTGATATCTCAACAGATTTTAAAGATTTGATAACTGACATTGCAGAACATTTTAATTATAAATTGAAAGGTAATAATTTGGATTTGGATAGAACTACAAAAAAGATTATTACAGATTTTAGACAAGGTTTATTAGGTAAAATTATGTTGGATAAATTAAATGAATAAATTATTTGAATATGATTTAAATTTACTTAGAGAAAAAAATATTAAATATATATGCGGCATTGACGAGGTAGGTAGAGGATGTCTTGCTGGCTCAGTATTCGCAACAGCTGTAATTATGAAGTACGATAATCAAATAGAAGAGGTAAATGATTCAAAGTGTCTAAGTAAAAACAAACGTGGACGTATTTATAATACAATTCTTGAGAACATAATTGATTACAAAACAACTCAAATTGATGTTGATACAATTGATAAAATTAATATTTTAAATGCAACCAAACTTTGTATGACAAATGCAGTAAATTCTTTAAAAGTAAAACCGGATTTAATATTAGTTGATCATGTAAATATAGGTCTTAATTGTATTCCAATTACTCATGGTGATGCGATTTCATATGCAATCGCTTGTGCATCTATAATAGCAAAAGTTGAACGAGATATATACATGAAACTAGAATCAATAAAATATCCAGAATATAATTTTGAACAAAATGTAGGTTATGGAACACAAGAACATATTGATGCAATATTAAAAAATGGTATTTGCGATATTCATAGAAAATCGTTTTTAAATAAGATATTAAATTCAAAAAACCTACATAACTAATAAATTAATTATATCAATCTTTACATTATATTAAAAAATAGATATGTAGCATTTTAGCGGATTAGAAATGCCATATTTAGTTAAATGTAAACTGATTTGGCTAATTAAAAAAACTCTTTTTCTAAGTGCTTTTTTATGAGAGCCTCTGACCCCAGTCTTATAAACCTGGTTTTTAATCCTAATCTTTCTCTCTGCACAACATCAATTGTGTCTGGTGTTTTCATTCCAATAAACGTCGATCGATGATTTAGTTATAAGTAAGAATTTAAAAATGTCAACAATTTAAATAAATTTAGATTATTAGTTTGAAATAAATAAAATAATTTTGGATTAAATAAATTTATTATCTTAAGTAATCCAAAATAACCATTCACAGCGTAAAAGAAAGATTTTACGCTGTGAAATTAAGGGGTTACTTTTATTAAATTAACGCAATAATTTTCAAATATTCACTACTCTTAAATTTGCTCATGCTTTGGTAATCTGTTAAAATTGTTTTGCAATTGAGGTATGAATGGATACTGAAGATCGAAGTAAGAAATACAAAATAAATTAAGACATAAGGCATTAATTGTCCTTATGTTCTTTGGAGGCAATTAATGATACAAGTTTTCAAAAAAGAAAATAATCAAACAATATCTTTAGTTTTTACAGACTTACTTCCTGATTATGATTACACAAATCATTGGTTACATTTAGTTAATCCTACTGACAAAGAAATTGAGTTTATTTCAGAAAGTTTTTCAATTGACGAAAATTTAATTAAAGCAGCCCTTGATGATGAGGAACGACCAAGAATTGATACTGAAAATGATGCGACATTGATTTTAACTGATATTCCTATTACAGAAGAAGATGAAGGTCAAGATATTTATACATACTCTACTATTCCTTTTGGTTTAATCAATAATGGTAAATTAGTTATAAGTGTTTGCTTGCATGAAACTTCGCTTATTAACGATATAATATATGGAAGGTTTATTAAGGGGCTGAATATTCATAAGAAGTCAAGATTTATTTTACATGTACAATATGCGATTTCCAAAAAGTACATTCAATTTTTGAGTCAAGTTGATAAAGCATCGCAAAGAATTCAAAACGAATTACAAAAATCTACTAAGAACAAAGAATTGATTGAAATGATGAACTTAGAACAATCTTTAGTCTATTTTTCTACATCATTACAATCAAACTCATTTGTGATTGAAAAATTAGTTAAAGTTATAGAATTATATGATGAGGACAAAGATCTTTTAGATGATGTATCAATTGAAAATAGACAGGCAATTGAAATGGCCAACATTTACAGAGATATTCTATCAGGAACTATGGATGCATACGCCTCTATTATCTCAAACAATTTAAATGTTGTTATGAAAGTATTGACCTCTATCACGCTGATATTAGCGATTCCTGCTCTATTCGCTGCGTTCTGGGGTATGAATACTGGCGTCCCATTTCAAGGCAAACAATGGGGATTCTGGGTTGTTTTAGGACTATCTGCAGTTTCGAGTATTATTCTTGCTTTGATTCTTTGGATTAAAAAACTTTTAAAATAAAATTGGAGCAGGTAGCCAGAATCGAACTGGCGGCCTGTTCATTACGAGTGAACTGCTCTACCGACTGAGCCATACCTGCATTTTAAATTTTATTGAAGAATTTCGATAAACTCTTCTTCGTATTTTGGGACATATTTCCCGACCATTCTTTTAAAGTTTTTACATTTGGTAATAAATAGTTCTTTAGCAAGTAAAAATAATACAAATGGTATTGTTCCACCAATTAATACATCAGTTAAGTAATGTGCTCCTGCAATTATTCTGCTTACAGCGATCCCTGCCGTAAATATGATTGAAAACTCATAGCAAAACATTTTTGCTTCTTTATTTTTAATTTTGAACAAATCTGGTAAAAGTAATAATGAAAATGTCATTGCTGCAGCACAAGTATGACCTGATGGAAATGACTTATATCCATCTTTTTCAATTTGTATTAGTTTGCCTTCAAAATTTACTATAAAATTTTTGTCAGTTAAGTCACGTGCTTTACCAAATTGATACCATCGCCTATAAAGATCTTCCCTACCTAATGCATGTAGTGTTCTAAATCTTGGTCTATTAGCAAGTACTTTTAAAACCTCTACTATTGCAGTTGAAATAATTGCAACAATTCCTGTAATAACAACAAAATATGCAATTTTTTTGATATTTTTTTTAGGTAGCGATTTGCCTGCAAACATCGAAATAACTGAAAAGATTACGCTTAAGAAAGCATATGTGATATATAGAGCATATTTTTTACTTCGATATGCTTCAGTAGCTACCCACTTACCATCTTTTAAAATTTTGTATGCTCCAAGATGTTTTAATAGATAACCTATCATTTGTCTAAACATCAAAAAAAATCCTACAAATACTGCGACAACACATAAAAATTTTAATATTACTTGAAGTCTTTTTAATTTTAAAATATCAAAGTAATAAAACATACCCACGCCAGCAAAAGAAAATAACAAATATGTAGGTGCTACCCCAATTATTTCACCAGCTGTTCCAAATATATCTTTTGGATAATAGTCACGTGAGACTTTAGGCCAAGTATTAGCTGTAAGTTTTTGACTTATCTTTAAGTCATACTTCGTTCCAAATACAAAAAGTACTATGAAAACAAATAAAAAAATTACAAATGGTAACCATGCTAGCAATATATCTTTTTTCTTATTAAACATTTTATTCCTCAATCGCCGTAAACAATGTTTTAATTATATACAATTGCCAAATTATTTCAAGTTTTTTTTACTTTACTCAAATATGCCAATATGGTAAAATTTTTATATCAATTTTTAAGGAGAATTTTATGAAAATGTACGCACCTATTTCAGATATAAAAGCAAGAGAAGTTTTAGATTCACGTGGTAATCCAACTGTTGAGGTTGATGTTGCATGTGCAGGCGTTTATGCATCAGCAATTGTTCCATCAGGAGCATCTACTGGAGCTTTTGAAGCATGTGAATTAAGAGATAACGATAAAAAACGTTATATGGGTAAAGGAGTTCTAAAGGCAGTTGAGAACGTTAATAAAGTTATTGCTGAGAACTTATTTGATAATAATTGTTTTTCACAATCTGAGATTGACAATGCATTAATTGCATTAGATGGTACAAAAAACAAATCAAAACTTGGTGCAAATGCAATATTAGCTGTTTCGCTTGCTTGTGCAAAAGCAGCAGCAAAATATCAAGATATTGAATTATATCAATATTTAGGCGGTGTTTTTGGTCATACCCTACCAGTTCCAATGATGAACGTTATAAATGGTGGGGCACATGCAGATAACAATATTAACTTACAAGAATTTATGATTATGCCAGTTGGTGCAAGCACCTTCAGTGAAGCACTTAGATGGTGTACTGAAGTTTACCATACATTAAAATCACTTCTTAAATCTGACGGATATAGTACTGCTGTTGGTGATGAAGGTGGTTTTGCTCCTAATCTACCAAATGATGAGGCAGCTTTGGCTTACTTAGTTAAAGCAATAGAAAAGGCAGGATATAAACCATATTCAGATTTCATGATTGCTATGGATCCAGCAACAACCGAATTATATGATAAGGCAAAGGCGCAAAAGAAAGAAGGACAGTACTTCTTCTGGAAGACTGGTGAATACAAAACTTCAGAAGAAATGATTAATTTCTGGGAAGATTTAGTTAATAAGTACCCTATTATATCAATTGAAGATGGGCTTGCGGAAGAAGATTGGGCAGGTTGGGTAAAACTAAAAGAAAGATTAGGAGACAGAGTTCAATTAGTTGGTGATGATTTATTTGTTACAAATACTGAAAGAATTAAAAAAGGTATTGAGAAAAATTGTGCTAACTCAGTTCTAATTAAGATTAACCAAATTGGAACATTAACAGAAACATTAAACGCTATTGAAATGGCTCAAAAGAACGGTTGGACTGCTATTGTTTCTCATCGTTCAGGCGAATCAGAAGATGTTACAATTGCAGATATCGTTGTTGCTACGAACGCAGGACAAATCAAGACTGGTGCTCCTTGTAGAACAGATCGTGTTGCGAAGTATAACCAATTACTTAGAATTGAAGAAGCATTAGGTTCATACGCTGTATATGCAGGAAAAAGTGCATTTAAAGTAAAAAACTCTTCAATGAAATAATTCAAATTAAAAAAGGCGAATTGTACAACATTCAATTCGCCTTTTAATATAATCTTAAAATTTACTTCATTTTTTTAATTACTTAAAAACCACTATTGTTTTTTATTCTATTAAGTTCACTCTTTGCTCTTAATAGTTTTGCTTGTAATTCATTTTCTAATTCTTTTTTACTTTGCTTTTTATCTTTTTTAGTTAAGTCTGCATTAAATCCATTAATATTTTTTGTTGTATTACTTTGTGTAGTTTGATTAGGATTTGTTTGTGCAAATACGTTCTGGTTAGTATTAATGTTTTGTGCTGTTCTTCTACGCTCCTCTGCAATCTTTCTAAAATATTCATCTTCTTTTCTTTGTTGTTCAGACTTTACTCTTGCTTGTGCGTCCATTGTTGAGGTTGTTGACGACGCATTTACACCAACTCTTACCCCTTGTCTTTCGTTAACAATTTTCTGATTAAATAAATTGTTTTGTTGTGTCTGTGAAGAACTAGCACTTTTAAGTAATTCCTCTTGCAATCTATTCTTTAAGTCATTTTCAATGTCAGCCTTTACTGTTTTATTATTTTGTTTTTCTTCAGTTGAATTTTTCTTTTCTATATTGTCGGCAATTTTCTTTTCTTTTATTTTCTTAATTCGTTTTTCAGTTGCAAAAGCATCTAAGTCTACATCGTCAAATTTTTCTGGTTCTAATAGTTTATAATTTTTCTTAGACGTATTAAGTATATGATTATGAACTAAAATAATTAATATGCCAGCAATAATTGCTAGTGTTACTATTAAAACTGATACTAGAATAACTAAATAAGTTGTAACCATATATAATTATAATAACATAAAAATCGACAAAAAATTCACTATTTGTGAATTAATTTACCTAAAAGAGTCTTAATGCCCCACGCAGCAAGCCCTGAAGCAGCACCACATATAACTGCAATTAGTACTTTTATTAAAATATTAATTTTATAAGTTTTTTCATTACGTGCAAAAGCTTTTCCTCCCTTCTTTGACAGTTATGTAAATAATTAACACCTCCCACTTTGTAAATTTTTC
>CAUSLO010000009.1:0-33215 GCA_963532875.1 uncultured Clostridia bacterium
AGTTTGATTCCCTTATTGATTAACACGCCTCTCAAACTACAATAAGGGTTTGATAAATAAAATTGAAGTTTGATTCCCTTATTGATTAACACGCCTCTCAAACGAAACTTGACTTTTTACTTCTTCCAAATCGTTTGATTCCCTTATTGATTAACACGCCTCTCAAACATATACTTCGATAAATGGTGATTTGAGAGTGTTTGATTCCCTTATTGATTAACACGCCTCTCAAACTACTTAAAACTTGAAACTTTTGCTCTATTAGTTTGATTCCCTTATTGATTAACACGCCTCTCAAACGAACGGTTGCAGTGTATCAATAGCAATGTTGTTTGATTCCCTTATTGATTAACACGCCTCTCAAACATGTTTTTGTTGCATTTTTATCGTTTTTTTGTTTGATTCCCTTATTGATTAACACGCCTCTCAAACCAATTATTGGATAATAATATCAACAGCTATGTTTGATTCCCTTATTGATTAACACGCCTCTCAAACACATGCTTAGAGTATTCTGTTTCATGCATCGTTTGATTCCCTTATTGATTAACACGCCTCTCAAACTCCTTGAGTTGTTAATTGATTACCTCTTTCGTTTGATTCCCTTATTGATTAACACGCCTCTCAAACAACTTGCTAATTCATTCTCTTGTACCGACTGTTTGATTCCCTTATTGATTAACACGCCTCTCAAACTTGATGTATTAAGTTTATACCTTTTTTAAAGTTTGATTCCCTTATTGATTAACACGCCTCTCAAACCTCAAAAGCGGTTTCTAACTTAGGAAATTACGCATAAATCATTATCAATAATAATGCTATTTAAATCTGTTGTCAATGTACCTTGGCTTGACTCAACTAGAACAATATATAATTCTTCATATTTTGCAATCTTGTGAATCTCAGCCATTTCATCCTCACTAAAATATGCCTCGCAGTTGATAAGCATTATGATTTTCTTGCCCATCAAGCGACTTGATATTTTAATAAAGTTTGCAAATTTATCTAATATGTCTCCCTCTTCTCTAAATCCTATATTTAGTATTTTCAGTAGTTCCGCTGGTCCAAAATCTCCATCATAATCAAACGGATATTCTGAACATTGTTGCAAGTCGTCTATAATTTCAATAAGTTTTTCTCTGACTTCTATAAACTTCTCGAAATTTTTTGATTCCTCAAGGTCATCAAGTAACTCCGATGTTAGTTTTTTAATAAGCTCTTTCCCTTCCAAATTGTTTTGAACTGGTGACAAAATTACCGCTACACTCTTCGATTTTATGAGGTCTCGGTTTTCATCTTCAAAAAGTACTCCATCTCCTTTGCCTTCTGTCGCAAAAATTGTCTCCATCGCAAACTTCCTAAACTCGTGTTTGTTTTCAACAATAATCTTATTTATTTTGTGTAAATCTAATTCAAATTCGATATGCAGCCTTGGATAGACTATTCTCATAAAATAATCAGCCTCGAATCGTTGTCAATGATACAACTTTTCTTTTCGCCAGAAATATATTCCATCCTGGCAAATTGTCTTTCTGTTACGGTTAATATTTGTATTATGCCACTCTCTGGAGCAATACTTTTTACCGCATCTACATAACTTTTTAATACCGTTGGGTTTAAAGCGATTTTGCTATATACGCTTTCTTGCATCATGCAGAAACCTTTTTTAATTAAACTCTTTCTAAATCTACGATAATTCCTTAAGTCTTCTTTCGTTTCTGTTGGCAAATCAAAAAATACTATTATCCTCATAAATCTATAACTTTTCATCTTTATAAAATTGTATTAAAGATACATCCCCCTCTTTTAGTGCTTCAAATACTGATCTGCAATATATGCCTATTGCGTTATCAATCGTTTGATGTTTATTATCTATAGTAACTTCTTCTCCAAGAATGTTTACCAGTTGCATTTTCTCTGTGCTGCCGAAATTACTGCCCTTCATTTTTACTGCTTTTCGATCAACTAAGATTCTAAACGGCTCCATTAAATCTGATGCAAGATTAAATGGATTAAAGACGCTTCTATGAAATATCCCGAGTTGTGTCAAATATCCACTAGCCGCAATTGCTCTATTGAAAGCTGATAAAATTATTGCATAGCCATAATTCAGAATAGCATTGATTGTATTCTCTTGTGACCTAGAAAATTCTGTTGCAAATATTTTGTTGAAGTATACTTTTGCTGCATGTCCCTCTCTATTAGTTACATCTCCAGGTTCTACTTCCCTTATATATTCGTTTAGCATATCGGCTTGCTCTTCAAAACCTTCTTTCTCTAGGTGCAACATCTGTTGTCGAATTTTCTCTTTTATAATTTCTGCCCAAACTCTTTTCTTTACGTATTCATCCCATTCAAGTTGGTCACGAATTCGTCGTGTGGAATCTTGTGTCCCAGCGTATGGAACTAGTTCGTTCTGCGGGTTATGCTTTTCGTCACAAAATATTACTTTAATTTTATTCCTTGTTAACTCGCACAGTAATGCTGTCGTCAGCGATGCCATTGTCGTATCAATAATAAGTGTACCGATTTCTCCTAAGTATACTTTATTCTCACCACTCTTTTTTCTTATTGATAAATAGTTGAGGCTATAGTCCAACTTGGCAACGCCTGTAACTACTACTGTACGCCAACTCAACTTTGTCCCTCGTATACTTTTCTTGTTTCAAACAAACCAGTTACTGACTGGTTGATAAATGTTAAATTACTCTTCCCTACTGTATTTTTGCTAATCGAAACACCCCCTGCATTTTTCGATGCACCGATTAATGATAAATCCGTAGTAGTTGTTGCTCCACTCGAAAAGAGAATCATGGCGTTTTTGATAAGTTTGACCTTCTCCTCTAACTTTAAGTTATTATTAAATTTTTCTCTACCTTCCTCAAATTTCTTTTTTGGGTTTGATGGTCTTGCAGAATATGCAGTTTTCAACTTCTCAAGCAATGAGTCGTATAACTCGTTCAAATCTTCATGTGTTATGCCGTCATATCCCTCATTTATCACCAACGAGCCTCCTTCGCATTTTTTAATAACCTTCTCTATTTTTCTAACAGTTTCACTCTCTTTATAACCTAATAATAGTTGCAAGTTGTTTTTTAACATATTCAACTCTCTACTCTCTCCCCGAATTCTCAATGGATATCCGTTAACTTTTATTAGTGCATTCTTCTTAATAGTTTCAAATCCTTCAATAATTCTAACATGCTGTAATCCTTTACTTTTTTCAAAGTACTCGACTATAGCATTTTTATTGTATGGAATTTGATTAGCAATATATATTGGCACTCCTGTAATATTAACTACTTTTTCGCCTTCATTTTTTCCATCAAACTCAATCATTGTATAATATGAAGGTGTCGCCGAATTATAACCACCATATTTCATCGGGTCTAATCCTTTTTTAAGCGGAATAAGCTTGTCGTCTCCCTTTGGGTTTACTGTTTCATTAAATAACCCACCTTTCTCCTTGTATGTATGCTCCGTATATAAAATGTCGTTCTGATCCACTATTTTTTGTATCCGCTTCAACGTGGCACTTGTTTTATTGTCTTTTTCTCCTACTAGTCGTTCCCAGACTAGTTCATCCTTATTTCTATATACATCTTTGTCAAATAGTGTTCTGATATTATATAACTTGTTATTCTGCCCATCCTTTCCGTTCTCTTTTATCCACTTGTATGGGTTTGAAGTAAACTTAGCATTATATACGTTCCCTACAACTATATTTAAATATGCATCTTTTGCATGATGATAGTCATTTAGCAATCGTGATTTCAAACGCTTTAATGTTTCTTTTCTGAAGTCGCTTACACTTTCTGCTTTTACGTATATAATATCTGTTTCCTCATCTTTATATAGTTCTTCGCAAAAATGTGCCACTACCTTACTCGATTGTCTGGTCTCTACTAATTGCCTATTAATGAAACCGCCAAAATCCTCATCGGTGAACTCTGATTTCATGAGGGCATCTAATTTTGTTTGTGATATGAGTCCTTTGCTTTTTAACCCCTTCCAGAATGACGACATTTTATCTCTTATTGCCTTAGAAAGCGGTTCATTTGATTTTTCTCTGTTGAGATAATTTTCAACTAGCACTAAGTTATCTAAACTGTCATCTTTGATTTTTGATTGTGGTAAAATATGATCCCTATCCCAGTTTGTACCTGATAACAAGTCCCCCAAATTGATTGGTTTGCCAGTATACATGCTTTTACCTAATTGAGTGTAGTATAAAAACAACTTCTTACTTCTGAAGTCTCGCTCATCTCTGTTATTAATACCTTTTTTTAGTTCATCTAATTCATAATCAGAAATATGCTCTCTTAGGTCGCTTTTTATATCTTTATATAAGTCTAATAATTGATTTTTACGTGATTTCGTTCTCTTCCCTTCTTCTCCGCCACCACGTGCCATTTCTATAAAGATTCTTTTTGGTTTATTACCCATTACCTTTATTATTTCTTCAACTATTTTTATTGTTTGTAAAATTGCTCGCTTATTTGCTGGAGATGTTACTAGTTCATTAATTCGTTCTTTTTTGCTTTGGTTATCTTTGTTGCTTGTTGCATTCAAATTATATTTAGAAACATTTCCCATAAATGTAAATCTTTGGCTTAATAACTCCATCAAGTTATTATTTGTTTCCCACAAGGCGTCTATTATTCCTTTATATGATGCACCTGTTGATTCTTCATATCCTTCAATTCCACATAAGAATTTTTTTGAGAATTTTCCCCAATCTTTATATCTTAACCGTGCGATATCTTCTATTTGTTTTGGTGACAAAACACCTACATATTCTTTCTTAAAAAGTTCCTCTAGCCGCTTGGTATCGCCACTGTAGATAGTTATCATTGTGATGCAATGCTCTGCTATCTCTTGTCCTTTGACGCTATCTATATCTATCATTCCTTCACTCAAGATTTTGCTAAATTGTCTATATGACTTTAGTGAAGCCTTGAAATCCTTGTCGAATCCTGTTAAATCTTCTTTAGTGAGTTCTTGAACTTCTTTCTTCAAAAATCTAAGTAGGTCTGCCCCTGTAACTTTGTCCTTCGTCTTAAATAATTTTTCAGATATTTCTTGTTTCTCCCTTGGGCCAATCTCCTTCCCTCTTATTTTTAAGTTGTTAAGTTCATTAAGTACCATATACTTGGAGTATAAAAGTGAGTTTTTTGCTATTACATCCTCACCTACTAAATGCGTGCACTTGTTTGTCATTCGTCTGATAAATTTAACACCCGACTCATCCTCGTCTACAAGTTCTTCAAAATTCCAAGGTCTTATCTTCCCCGCCTTCGCCTCACCATTCTCCTTCTTCCTTACAATCCAAACATTTGCCCCTTCTTTCTCGTGTTTCGTGCTCAATGGTCCTACATAGTATGGAATTCTGAATTTAAATATTTTTTGTATTTTTTCTATGTTTGTGTTTCCTGTTTCGTCTTTCTTATTAAGAAATGGGAAAAACTCTTTTGCGTTTTCTAAAATTGTATTGAGTTCTTGTTCATGTAACTGATGTGGAATTATTCCATTTTCTGTAGATCTTTGAAGTGGTAATAGATCTTGTGCTTCTATTTTCGCAATTATATGTTCCATATGCTCTAAGTCGTATTCATCAAGTGCATCTATATCTATCTTATCTATGTATCCTTTTAGAGTTTTATAGAAATCTTCCGTATTACACTTTTTAACGCTACAGTACTCGTCTTTCTGTATTGTCCCACCAACGTATGAGACATAGTTTGCAACCTTCGCATCTGCTTTTCTAAAGAAATTGAAATAATCTTCTTGTGGGAGATATTTTTTAAATATACTTTTCAACTCAGAAAGATTGTTTTGATGTTCCTCGTAAGATGTAACTTTTGCTTCTGATAGATAATGGTGTTCCCCTATGATTGCAATAACTGCACCGCAGTCGTGTAATCTCTTTAACGCATCAAGGAACGATATTTTATCCTCATCTATGTCTAAAATTTTATTCCGTATATCTTCAAATTTTTCATCACTTAATTCTAAACTTTTTTCATCCTTTTCAAGACTACCTTCTTCTAAATCGAGAAGTTTGATAAAGTCTCCCTTTGCTCCTGACAACAACTTGTATGCTTCGTTCATAGAATTTTTTATTACTTTGCTATCATCGCTGTCAGAGTAACTTCTGTTTTCTTCATACTTGAAACATTGTTTTAGTTCCTCTTGTTTCTCTTTCTTTTTGCCACGCTTTGAAATTATTTCGCATATTGACTTTCTATCTTCTGCACTCAAATTATCAAACCCAATGCTCGTGAACACATCAGTCATTGCATTCATCAGTTCATCTAATGCCATTAATATATCCGTCGACGCTTCTAGCGATCCATTTGTCAAGAAATGTCCCCTTGTTTTAACGATGTGGTGAAGTGCTAAATATAAATATCTTGGATCATTTTTGATCCCCTGATATAACTCTATTTGCTTCTTTGTTTTCTCTTCATCCCCTACTTCAATTTCTCCCTTTGTTGTTAGCAGTCTTCTTAAATGAAACATTGTTGGGAAATTTTTGTAAAATTCTTTTTCCTTGTTTTCTTCAATAAATAGAGGATGTATATATTCGCCAGATGTGTTTGTCTTATCTTCTAAATGCAATCTGCTTTCATTAAGCCTAAGAAAAAATGTCTGATCCACTTTTGCAATTTCTTCTGCAAAAATCTCTTGCAATAAATCAATTCTCTGCTTCTTTCTTTCAAGTCTTCTTCTAGCACTTCTTTTTAGTCGCCTTGTTTCTGCCGTTTCGGCTTCCTCAAAAAGTCGAACACCCCACATGCTCTTCTTCTTAAATTTACACAAATTGTATTGTGTATCAGTAACCGCCCATCCGACAGATGTTGTTCCTATGTCTAAACCTATATAATATTCTTTCGTTTTATCGTTACTCATTTTTAAAAATACCCCCCCCCACACACTTAATGTACTATCTGCACTTGTCCCCAATTTTACATTGTTTCAATTTAAACATCAAGACCAGAGAAACAAAATTAAGTTTCATATTGACATGCTCCTTAAGGCTGTGCTAAATTTGAATTGTTCAAATAGATTCCCTTATTTGTTTGACACATACGAGTTCAAATAAAAAGTGTTTCTTATCGCTCGGTCACTCCGAGTTCGCAATGGATGCGAAATTAAAAGACTTGCATAACAAGTCTTTTTTCTTTATATGAGCTTTATTAATCATAAGTAATGAAGAATTTCCGCTTAATTCTTTATTGAAGAGTTCTCTGCTACTTCTTCCTATTTACCTTCTCAATTATTCGCTGTGGATCTTTGTTAAGGATGAAATCTTCTATACATTCTATTGCTGTTGGGAAAATAGTTTTAATTTGTTCTCTATCACTTGGGGTTATCTTGCCTAGTACGTGGTCTATAATTGGTATCTCGCCATTTTTGAGTTTGTCGTTTTTAATTCCAACTCTAAGTCTAGGGATATCTTGAGTTTGCATAACTGAAACAATGTTTCGCATACCGTTGTGAGTGCCTGCTGAACCTGACATTCTCATTCTTATGTTTCCTACATCTAGGTCGGCATCGTCGTAGATTATTAAGATGTCTTCTTGCTTATGACTTGCATATTTTTGAAATAGTTTCTTTACGCTTTTGCCAGATTCATTCATGTATGTGGTTGGCTTTGCTAGGACAAATTCACAACCTTGGTAGTCAGATATACAAATTGTTGCATCACATGCTTCTTTGGTGAATTTAAGTTTGTTTTCTTTGGCAAATTCATCAAGAATCATAAATCCTATGTTATGAAATGTATTTTCATATTTTGCTCCAATGTTTCCCAAACCAACTATTACTTTCATGTGATTAATGTTACCATCTTTACTTTTTATTAAAAACTAATTGACGTCTGAGGCGTCTCTGTATATTTCATAATAACTGTTCTTTATCTTTGTTTCTTTGATTTTGTATTGAGTGTTTTTATTTTGTAAGTGCTTAACAGACATCTTGCTACGCAATGTCATTAGTGGCTTTGTGTTAGATATTCTAATCCGTTCGATTTGCCAACTGTTTGGGTTATATTCTGGAGACGCTTGAACTGCAGTTATTCCTAGTTCTTCTAGTTGTTTAGTTGCATATGACGATGCACAATTCAATCTCCAGTCTGCGTATTTTGTTGGGACATCAATATCTATGCCGTAAATATTAGGCGTTATTATTTTTGTTATCCCCGAAGATGTTATTGCTCTTTGAATTACTTGTATATCTTCTTTTGTTGCTATAGTTGGCAATTGTAGTATTGCTTTATTATTTATGTTCAATGATTTCAGTTTATCCATATTCTTTTGTGTATAGTCTCGCAATTGAATAATTGTATCTTCTTCTAGAGTGTCGATCTCATCTATCTCATATATTTTTAAATCTCTTACTGTGTTGTTTCCCGCGATACTTGGCAATTCCTTTACAACCAATTGCTTATTATATTTCTTAATGATTTGATTGTTTAATTCTTCTAGTGCTTTATATCGTACTCTTTCAAGGTCTTCTTTGGATATGGGTATTTCTGGTGTTTCTGTTGATACTGAGACTGTATTAAAGTCTGTATTATATACGTTATATAAAATTTTCTTTACTACCTTATCTGATATGTAGGTATTTGTTTTTTTGAATGGGACTTGTGCGATTGTGTTATTTTCTTTAACTTGTACAGTGCCTTCTTGAATTCTCCAAGTGATGTTTCTTTTGTTTAATTGTTTCTTCTGAAGTGCAGTTGAAATTAAAGATACATCATTGCCTGGTTTTACCGCATGCTTTGTGTAGATTGTGTATATGTTGTTCTTGTTGTCTACGTTGCCTACCCCGACACTGGCTACTTCTTTTTTATTAGATAAAAACTTCAGACCGTCCCCTTCCTTAATTTCTCTGTTTGATTGAATGGATACTCTATAGATGTTTTTTTGTTTTGATACTTGAATAACCTTCCCTATTTGCAGTCCTATATGGTTATTGCATTCTTGATATATGTTGTTTGCGTTTGGATTGTCCAGGTAGAGTCTCTTTGAATATTCCCCTCTGTTGTATGCGATCTTTATACGCTCTATATCTTCTTTGCTTGGAGGTTTCTTAGTATCTATAAGTTTTCTATATATCGCAACTGTCTCTTGTATGTATTCCCAACGTCTTAATCTTCCTTCAATTTTAAATGAGGTTATACCTAGGGATATAAGTTCGTTCAGACTGTTTGCAAGGCAAATATCCTTTGCAGATAAGTAGTATTCTGTTTTGTTTGTTTCTGGGCTGTAATAGGCATATCTACATAACTGCTTACATTCTCCTCGATTTCCACTCTTTCCGTTGTCAAAGTATGACATGTAACAATTGCCTGAAAAACATACGCATAGTGCCCCTTGAACAAAAAACTCAAGATCTATATCTACGTTCTTTTTAATTTCTATTATGTCTTCTTTTGTTGTTTCTCTAGCAAGAACGATACGTGATATGCCTAATCTTTTTGCAACTCGTGCTCCCTGTAGATTGTGAATTCCCATTTGAGTTGAAGCGTGAATTTCGATATTGCCTAGAGAATATTTGTTGCGAAGTATATATAGGACTCCGAAGTCTTGAACTATGAATGCATCTATGTTTGCCTTTATTGCCGTCTCAATTGTTTCGTATAGTTGTGGATATTCTGAGTCTTGTACAATTGTATTTAATGTGAGATATATCTTTACTCCTCTTAAATGTGCTCTTTGTACAATTTCTGAAATATTTTCTTTTGTGAAATTTTCTGCTGACTTTCTTGCATTGAAATCGTTTAGCCCTAAATAGATTGCGTCTGCCCCTGACACTATGGCTACGTCAAAACTTTCACGATTCCCTGCTGGAGCAAGTATCTCTACTTTTGCCATTTCTCGTTTATGTATTTTTGTAACGAATCTAATTTGTCTGAGGATAGCCCTTTATATCCTTTCATTGGATTTTCTAGCCCTAGATCTTCGTACTTAGAAAATCCCATTGTATGGAAGGCAAGCAGGTCAACCGACTCAATGCACTTCTTCCCATTGATATGCTTTAAGTATTCGTCCATCTTTTCTTCTGTATCGTTGATGCCTGGAATCACTACAATACGTATCCATGTTCTTTTTTGGATCTTTTCTAAATAGTTTAAAGTGTCAAGTGTTCTTGAGAGTTTCCCTTTTACGTATTTCTCATATTCTTCTTCTGTTGGAAACTTGAGGTCTAACATAACTAGGTCTGCTTCTTCTAGAACTTTACGTACATCATCGCTAAGCGGCACATTCCCACATGTATCTAAGTCGTACTTAATGCTAACTTCCTTTAGTTTCGCATTTACCTCAGATATGTACTTTGCATACAAAAGGGGTTCTCCGCCAGTGAACGTTACACCCCCTCGATCTCTGAAATATGTTTTATATCGTACTAACTTGTTGAATAAGACATCTGATGGTATATAATTCTTTGGCTTTACGTACCACGTGTCTGGGTTATGACAGTATATACACCTAAGTGGACAACCGTAAAAGAATACTGCAAAACGTACGCCATCCCCATCCAATGTAGCCATGCTTTCATAACTATGGATGGGTGCGGTTAAAAATTTTTCTGCCAAATTATATCTTGTTATGGAATGTTCTTGATATAACTTCTTCTTGTTGTTCTCTTGTTAGTTTGTTGAAGTTTACAGCATATCCACTAACTCTGATTGTTAGGCTTGGATACTTCCCTGGATGTTCCATAGCATCTTGCAACTTTTCTCTGTTAAGAACGTTTACGTTGATGTGGTGTGCGTCCTTTTCAAAATATCCATCTAAGATGCTTACCAAGTTATTTACACGGCTCTTCTCATCCTTACCTAAAACTTGTGGTGTTATTGAGAATGTATTTGAAATTCCGTCTTGGCAGCATGCATAATTTAGTTTTGCAACTGAGTTCAAACTTGCTAATGCACCTTCCGAATCTCTTCCATGCATTGGATTAGCACCTGGTGCAAATGGTCTTCCTGCTCTTCTTCCGTCTGGTGTGTTACCTGTCTTCTTCCCGTACATTACGTTTGATGTAATCGTTAGGATTGACAATGTGTGTCTTGCCTTTCTGTATGCTGGAGTCTTCTTCAACTCTTCAAAGAAGAATTCAACTACTTCTTGTGCGATTGAGTCTACACGGTCATCGTCGTTACCATATTTAGGAAATTCACCTTCTGTCTTAAAGTCTGCAATGATCCCTCTCTCATCTTTGATTGGTGTAACTTTTGCGTACTTGATTGCACTCAAACTGTCTACCAATACTGACAATCCTGAGATACCGAATGCCATAAGCCTCTCTACCTTTGTATCATGTAAAGACATCATCAATCTTTCATATGCATATTTGTCATGCATAAAGTGGATTATGTTCAATGTATTTACATACAATTTTGCCATCCATGATGCATACTCTCTAAATGACTTTCTAACTTCATCGTAGTTAAGTACTTCTTCTGGATATACTTTTCCCTTTGGTCCTACTTGTTCTCCGTATACTTCATCCTTACCACCGTTAAGTGCCATTAATAGAACTTTTGCCATGTTGCATCTTGCCCCAAAGTATTGCATTTGTTTACCAACTTTCATTGCTGATACACAGCATGCAATTGCATAGTCATCTCCGTACATCTTTCTCATTACATCATCGTTCTCGTATTGAATTGAGTCTGTATCAATTGAAACCTTTGCACAGAAGTCTTTAAATCCTTGTGGCAACTTCTCTGACCATAGGATTGTGATATTTGGTTCTGCACTTGATCCTAAGTTGTATAGAGTTTGTAACATTCTGAAACTTGTCTTTGTTACTAATGGAACTCCTTCCGTTGATACACCACCTTCTGATGTTGTTACCCATGTTGGGTCTCCAGCGAAGATTTCATTATATTCTGGTGTTCTTAAGTGTCTTACTAATCTTAATTTAATTACCAAATCATCAACGATTTCTTGTGCTTCATCTTCTGTCAATGTACCTTCTGCCATATCTCTTTCTGCATAGATATCTAGGAATGTTGTAATTCTTCCGATACTGTTTGCTGCACCGTTTTGTTCTTTGATTGCTCCTAGGTATCCAAAGTATAGCCATTGTACTGCTTCTTTAAAGTTTTGTGCTGGCTTTGTGATATCGCATCCATATTGACTTGCAAGAACAATCAACTTCTTCATGAATTCTATTTGCTTTCCTAAATCTTCAAGAAGTTGAATATTATCGCTGTTCATTGTCTTGTTACCAATTTTAGCCTTATCTTTCTTTTTCTCTTCAATTAAGAAGTCCATTCCATATAGAGCAACTCTTCTGTAGTCACCGATGATACGTCCTCTCGCATATGCATCTGGAAGACCTGTGATTAATCCTGTGTGTCTTGCCTTCCTCATTAAATCTGTATATACACGGAATACTGCATCATTGTGTGTTGTTCTATATTTAAATGCATCTCTAATTTTATCTGACATTTCATATCCATATGCACGACATGCTTGTTCACACATCCTCTTTCCTGCAAATGGGTTGATACCTCTTTTTAAAGGTGCATCAGTTTGTAGACCTTTAATGATATCTAACTCTCTGTCTACATATCCTGGTTTGTATTCATCTATTGATGTTACATTCTCAGTATCAATATCATAAACTCCCTTTTCATTTTCAATTGTTAAAAGTTTGTTTACATAGTCCATTACCTTATTTGTTCTATTTGTTGCTGGTCTCAAGAAAGATGCATCTCCTTCATATGGAGTATAGTTCTTCTTGATAAACTCACTAACATTTATCTCATTACACCAAAAACCTGTTTTAAATCCTCTCCATGCTTCCATTTTCAATTTCCTCCATGAATTGTTATACCTTAATGGTATCCTTATATACCCCTTAAATCAACATTTTTGAACGTTTTGTCGAATAAATTGTAGTTTTTTTGAATTTTTTGAGATTTTTTGGCAATTTTTTTGAAATTTTTGCCTCATTTTGATTAATTTTTTAAAGTTTTTTGCTGATTTTTGATTAATTTTTTGAAATTTTTTTGTGGTTTTCGTTAATTTTTCTTAAATGCTCATTTTTGAACATATTTTAAGCCACTAAATATAGGGAAATTTGCCAGAAAAATACTAGATGTAGTGGTTTTTGGCTAGAAAAACACAATATATAGTGTTTTGCTGTTGACTTTGCATTTTGGCGGTAATATACTGAGAAAACAATCGAGTTTGGAGGTAGTTATGATAAATGTTAAGAAAAGAGACGAAAAAATCGTTCCATTTGAGTTAGACAAGATCAAAGTCGCAATCGGTAAGGCGTTTAAAGCCGTTGATGTTAATTCGTCACCAGACATATTAGATACGCTGGCGTTGAAGGTTGTTGCAGACTTTAATCACAAGATAAAGGATGGAGTCATCAGTGTTGAGGACATTCAAGATTCTGTTGAAGTTGTTTTGATTCAGTCTGGATTTGTTGAAGTTGCTAAATCATATATCTTATATAGAAAGCAAAGAGAAAAAGTTAGAAACGTTGGCTCAACAATGATTGACTACAAGAACACTGTTGATAGTTATTTAAAGGTTGCTGACTGGCGTGTTAAAGAGAACTCTACTGTTACCTATTCAGTTGGTGGACTTATTCTTTCAAACTCAGGTGCTATCACTGCAAACTACTGGTTATCAGAAATATATGATGAGGAAATTGCAGAAGCACACAGAAATGCAGACATTCACATTCACGACTTAGGAATGCTAACAGGATACTGTGCGGGTTGGTCATTGAAACAACTTATTCAACAAGGTCTTGGCGGTATCACAGGAAAGATCACTTCTGCTCCTGCTGCTCACCTTTCAACACTTTGTAACCAAATGGTTAACTTCTTAGGAATCATGCAAAATGAATGGGCCGGTGCTCAAGCATTCTCTTCTTTTGACACTTATCTTGCTCCTTTTGTTAAGGTAGACAAATTAGACTACAAACAAGTAAAACAATGTTTACAATCATTTATATATGGTGTAAATACTCCTTCACGTTGGGGAACACAAGCACCATTCACAAACATCACTTTGGATTGGACTGTACCAAATGACTTAGCAGAACTCAACGCTATTGTTGGTGGCAAAGAGCAAAACTTTAGATATAAAGATTGTAAGCAAGAAATGGATATGATTAACAAAGCGTTCATTGAAATCATGATTGAAGGTGATGCTAACGGAAGAGGTTTCCAATACCCTATCCCAACATATTCAATTACTTCAAACTTTGACTGGTCAGAAACAGAAAACAATAAGTTGTTATTTGAAATGACAGCAAAATATGGAACACCATACTTCAGCAACTATATCAACAGCGATATGGAACCAAGCGATGTAAGAAGTATGTGTTGCCGTTTAAGACTTGACCTAAGAGAGCTAAGAAAGAAATCAGGTGGATTCTTTGGTAGCGGTGAATCAACTGGATCTGTTGGTGTTGTAACTATCAACATGCCAAGAATTGCATACCTATCAAAAGATGAGAATGAATTCTTTGAAAGATTAACACACTTGATGGATGTATCTGCAAGATCATTAAAGGTAAAGAGAAATGTTGTCACAAGACTTCTTGACCTTGGTTTGTATCCATATACAAAACACTATCTTGGAACATTCAATAACCACTTCTCTACAATTGGTTTAGTTGGTATGAATGAAGCTTGCTTGAATGCAAAATGGTTAAAGAAAGACTTAACAAACAAGACTGCTCAAGAATTCACAAAGAAAACTCTTAACTTTATGAGAGAAAAATTATCAGACTATCAAGAACTATATGGAGACCTATATAACCTAGAGGCGACACCTGCAGAATCAACTTCATACAGATTAGCAAAACATGACAAGGCAAAATTCCCTAAGATTATTACTGCATCTGAAGGAAAAGGAAAGAACTTAACTCCATACTATACAAACAGTTCTCACTTGCCTGTTGACTTCACGGACGATATCTTCAAGGCTCTTGAGATACAAGATGAGTTACAAACTCTATACACATCAGGTACTGTATTCCATGCATTCCTTGGACAAAAACTTGATAACTGGAAAACTGCTGCAAACTTGGTTAGAAAGATTGCTGAGAACTTCAAACTTCCATACTATACTCTTTCACCTACATACTCAGTTTGTGCAACTCATGGGTATCTTGTTGGCGAACATGAAAGATGTCCTCATTGTAACCAACCTGCAGAAATATACAGCCGTATTACTGGATACTACAGACCAGTTCAAAACTGGAACAATGGTAAACTTGAAGAGTTTGATGAAAGAAAAGAATATGTTATCGAAACATCAATTCTAAGAAGCAAAAAGGCTGAAAAGTGCGAAGAGGCTACATGCAATACTCCTGAATTAAAGAAGGCGACTTTGTTCTCAACTCCAACTTGCCCAAACTGCAAAATTGCAAAGACAATGTTAGAAAAGGCTAAAGTTAAATATGACGAAGTAAACCCATATGAAAGCCAAGACCTTGCAAATGCGTTCAAGATTAAGAAAGCACCTACATTGATTGTTCCAACTGCTGACGGTTTCAATGTATATGACAACGCAAGTGATATCCGCACATATATTGGATCATTAAAATAACATGTACGATATTATAATCATCGGGGCTGGTCCTGCTGGCATGAACGCCGCATTAAATGCGGTGCGTGCTGGTAGATCAGTTCTTGTCATTGAAAAGGAAACAATTGGTGGGCAAATCTCTTTTGCTCCTAAGGTAGAAAATTTTCCAACTGTATACTCTGCTCCTGGTGCAGACATTATGAATAACCTATTTGAACAAATCTCTCAATGGAATGTTGAGGTTGCTCTTGAAGAAGTCGTGTCTGTATCTAAGAAAGGTGATACGTTTGAAATTAAAACAGATATGGATTCGTATCAAGCAAAGTCCCTAATCATTGCTACAGGGGTTAAACATAAACATTTGGGTATTGAAAGAGAAAATGAAATGATTGGAAAAGGTGTTTCATACTGTGCTCTATGCGATGGTCAGTTTTATGAAAACAGAGACGTTACTGTAATCGGCGATGGGAACACGGCATTGCAATACTCTATGCTATTGGCTACATATTGTAAGTCGGTAACCATCTGTACACTATTTGATAAGTTTTTCGGTGATCAAGTATTGATTGACAGAATTAAAGAAAAAACAAAAGATAATGTCGTAATTAAGCATAATCTAATGCTCACCAAGTTATTAGGTGAAGATGAAATCACTGGGCTAGAATTCAAAGCAAAAGATGGATCTATTGTTAAACTTGATACTGCTGCAGTTTTCGTTTGTATAGGACAAATACCTAACAATCATATTTTTTCTAAATTGGTTAAACTTGATGAGCAAGGATATATTGTTGCAAATGAAAATGGTGAGACTTCTGCTCCTGGCATTTTTGTTGCTGGCGATTGCAGAACAAAGAGTTTTAGACAAATGATTGGTGCATTGAGCGATGGCGCGAATGCATCATTTATGGCTTGTAAATATCTAGATACTAAATGATTCAAGTTGTTGGCATAGAAAATCTTTCTATGGTAGATTACGATGAAAAACTTGCTTGCACTCTCTTTACACGTGGGTGTAACTTTCGTTGTCCATTTTGCCAAAATAGTTCTCTTGTCTTAGACCCAAATATACCCTCTTTAAATGAGGATGCTATTCTCTCTGATTTGAAAAAGAAAGTTGGATTACTCGATGCCGTATGCATTACTGGTGGCGAAGCAACACTGCAAGAAAATTTAATTCAATTTATTAAGAAAGTTAAAGACTTAGGGCTACTTGTTAAGTTAGATAGCAATGGGTATGCTCCAGAAGTCCTCAGAGACGTTCTAAAGGCTAATCTAGTGGATTATGTGGCAATGGATGTAAAGGGCTGTAGAAGCAACTACGCTACAATCTGTGGACTTCCTAAGATGGATTTATCTAAGATAGAAGAAAGCATTTCTTTATTGATTAACTCCAATATCGAATTTGAATTTAGAACAACTCTACTTAATGAATATCACTCTGAAGAATGTATGAAAGAGATCTTTGAGATGATCAATGGTTGCAAGAAGTATGCTATGCAAAAATATAAGGACAATCCTAACTGCATCGAACACGGCTTTACGCCAGTTCCATACGAGAAAGTCTTGTCCTATAAATTAATCGCCGAAAAAACTATCCCTAATGTAATTATTAGAGGATACTAATTCTTATTATTTTTCGTGTACTAACAAAGATGCTGCTACTATAAAGATACCGAAGAACCCTACAATTATTCCTGTCATTATGTAGTAAATCATTGGATATGTTATACCTAATCTTCCGATTTGATTTACGTATGCAATGATTAACATAATACCAGAAGCAATACCAAATATAACTGCCATGTACTTCATTGTTGCCTTTGTTGTCTTTTGCTTTGCACTTATTGTGAAGAATAATAACGCTATCGAAATTAACAGTGCGACTATTCCGGTTACCACCCAAAATAATGTTGGATTAATAAGAGCACACACGTTCATAGCAACACCAGATGCTAATTGAATTGTGCCTTCAATGTATTTGCCACGAGTAACTCCTGAGGCCCCCATTGCTATCAAAATCATTCCTGGAACTGCCAGTCCCCACTTCTCTATATGA
The DNA here is from genome assembly GCA_963532875.1 of uncultured Clostridia bacterium. Classification (GTDB taxonomy): domain Bacteria; phylum Bacillota; class Clostridia; order Christensenellales; family CAG-917; genus CAUTUX01. Next base: position 17,632 of record CAUSLO010000009.1, read on the forward strand.
ATGCCACCAGCAACCAAACCTGCTGCAACTGCAACAAACATTGTGATTAATCCACCGATTAATAATGGATAATCAATTTTGGCAAATTCTGACTTTGTTTTACTTGTTGCCATACTTCCTCCTAAACGTTATATGTCATCTTTGGATTTCTTTCTCTATTTCTATCTAATGGTTGATATGAATAGTAATTTCTATTATATGTTATAAATCCGTAGTTGTCATCATTATTCAACTCTATCACTCTGCATCCACGTTGTGAGCCTTTTTTATATATGCCTGTATATGCTAAGTAGTCGATGCTCATTCCGTAGTTAAGCAAGATAGGCTTATAGTCTATTAAATTGCCATCTGCATCTTTAAGTTCTTTCTTATATGAGATTGACATATTATTGTAGTGGTCATGCCCACAGAATGTTCCTCTTAAATTGTACTTTGCTGCTGTTTCAAAGAACTCATCGTTATTAACACCGCTGTATATCAATTTTTTTCTTTCGCCGATAATCCCTTCCTTCATGTGTGCTTCTGCATTAACTGTTGGCTTATCAACTGCCTTATTTATCCCTTCTTGCGTTACATCTACAAGTCCTTTCGCCTCTGGAACATTTTCTGTCGTGCCATCTGCATAATGAAATTTCCCATCCTTAACGTATGCACCCTTCTCTTTCTTATATATCTTATATCCTGACTTATCCTTACCACTTTCAAACTGTCTCATTTGCAAATCAAAGGCTTCTTTATATTCAGGCAATGCTATATGGAAAAATGCTAGGTTCTTTGGATATTTTTTGTCTTGTGTTTCTGCTTTCAATTGCTCCATTGTATCTGCATACCAATTGATTTGTGCTTTGTGTATATTGTCATAGTGCCATAACATACCCATCTTGTCTGAAGGTAGATATGAGTGAGAATCTAGAACTGTTAATGCTCTGTCTAAGTATACCTTGCCATCGTTTGCTGTTCTGTTGATACGAAATACTTGATTCCCATATCCAAATTCATCTTCATTCTTTGTGTATTTATTCCATGTCTTTGGGTTTGTTGTAAATAGGCAGTGTTTAAATTCCCCACTTTCGATTTTCTTTTTATACCAATTTGAAATGTCTTTTCTTGTATATCTACTATATGCCTCTGTGTCATGGTTGCCATATGAGAATGTCCAATATGCTCCCATGCTCTCCATAAGGTTCGCAAAGATTTCTGCTGACTTTAAGTTGTTTGCTGTACCTGATTGAATTGGAACTGGATATGCAATATCCCCAGTTACTGTTACTAAATCTGGATTTTCTCTTTTAATCATCGTGGCTACTGCATTAAGTGCCCATTTGTCTTTTTGGAAAGATCCAAATCCTGCACCGATGTGTACGTCTGTTATCTGTAAGACCTTGAATGGTTTGTCTTTATCCTCCTTCTTCATTGTGAAGGAATAACTACCATCTGCTCTCTTCTGTGGCTCATATCTTGGCGCGATAGCATGTGCACTATAACTCTTAGCCAGTTTTAATATTGCCTTCGCACCAATTGCATTTATAACTGCAAACAAGGCTACTAGTAACAATATTGTCATAACTATTGTTGCCAAAACTATTCCAGCCTTGATGCCCCTTCTTCTGCGTAATTCTTTCTTATCAATAGCAAGTTGCTCTATTTTTGTCCCCATATTTCCCCTCAAAATATATAGGAATATTTTAGTGAATTTTTGGCACTTTGTCAATTTTGCCCTTTTTCTGAATTTTTGACCGAATAGAATGCTAGTTGCAATTTTTCTGTCCTTACTTTTTGACCAACCGATATGGTTTTGGTCTCATGTTTTTGATAAGAGCGTGTATTTATTCAAACTGCAATTTGCCCCAAATATTTTGTTGTTTTCGGGACACAATCTAATCTTATAAGCCTCTATTGGGTTCTTCAAAACTTTGACATTCTCACCCATAATTTGTTCGTTTTGTGATAACCTTTGGTCATCTGAAAAACTTGCTTTTTATCTTTGAGATGTTAATATAGTCAACAGAGTGCCTCTCCAGCCTCTATAGCAATATATGCGGACCAGGGAGATGACTTCTTTTTTTCATAGGATTTTCTTTTGCGTATCTAAGCTTTGTTTAAATTCCAATTGATATCTTTTGACCGAATAGAATGCTGATTAGGACTATTGAACAACTCAGATATCATCTCATCATATAAGTATTCTTTCAATAGTAATCTTACTCCTTGCTATTCAAATCGAATGTTTCTGTTTTCACAATTTGCTTATAGTAGCGTAATTAAATTCTTTTTCATATTCTCTTAGTGCATCAACGATTTGACCAAATGATGGTTTTCCCCCAAAAATCATACTTTTCATTTTTTCGTAATCTTTTGAAAATTTTTCTAATCCTTCCTTTGATGGGATTAATTTTAAATTGCCTTTCAAAATATCGTCATAGTGTGCCCAATTGCATGTGTAGAATTTTTTCTTAAAACTAATCACTCTTTTTAGTAGCACCGTATTGCGTAGGCTCTTTTCTCTAATATCTGTATGTATCATTTTATATACATCATAAAAATGCCTTGAGTATCTTGCTGGGTAATTTCCATTTACTCGATTCGCTTCTCGATGGATTATAGTTATTTTTTCATAAAAAGTCCTTAGGCAATCTACCACTACGACACTGATATCCTCATGGAATAGTTTGGAATACACTTCCTCAATATAGGTTTTGATTTTTTTATTACTGGTAGGAATTGACTCCGCTAAGTGTCCAATTTCCAGCCTAATCACTTGTAGAATTGAAGTGTCATTATAACTCTTTGGATAATCAAAACATATTGTCTGTCCATCAACCTCATCAATATAAAAACTATATGTTTTATTTTTTATTATCGTTTTAAAATCATTCTGTATAGTTGGAAGAAATTCATCACGTAAGAATACTTTTGTATCTTTGTTTATCTGGTTATTGAATTGTCGTTGCTTTGTATTACTTCTTTCTTCGTAGAACTCTGTGCCGCCATATCCTAAAATCCGCCAATCCAAAGCGAGGTCTATATCTTCTGAAAATCTCTCTATCACTTTATAAACTTTTGACAAACTTGTTCCACCTTTAAAAACAATTGCGTCTCTCAATTTAAATTTACTGAAGAGATATTTTAAAATCATACAAACCCATAAATCCTTCTCTACGATAGCGTTTGACATTTTTAATTGTTCAGCTGTATTCGTAATAATTGTTTCCAATTCGTTATTAGATATTTCTAATAATTTATCCATTCTTAACCTCTTGTATTTTTGATAACACTTCTTGAATCCAGAAAGGAAGTTTAGCCGCATCTTTTCTGAGATCTTCTTTAATCGTTTTAGAGAATAATGCAAACCTTTTAATATGTTCTTCTCTGATGTTGTCTTTCCCTAATGCCCTAATTGCTTGTATTAGAATTGCGAAGCCCCTCGAATAAGATGTTATATTCCTATTTGATGTATGCCTAAAGATAATCTTTCTACCTCTATATAAATACTCTCTGTATTCTCCGTCTGAAACATAAATGTACTCATTTGGAACCTGCGTAGATACTCCTGTGTAATTCAACGCTATATCCCCAATAGGGGCAATTGTCCAAGAAAACTTTTCTGCAATTTTTTCTGCAACGTCCGCCGCATCTGGATATGAATACTCTTTCAAAATCTTACTATATTTCGGTTTGACATATAGACCGTCTATGAGTCTTGCAATATGACCTTCTTCGTTTAATCTATATAAAATAGATTTAATCGTATTCTTTGTCCCAAGATTATAGAAGTCATTAATTGAAAATATTTTTCCTACATCCTCTGACATAATATTTTCTACTTTATGTATTAAACTGCTCATTCAGAATCTCCTTTTCACCTAAAAGTATATATATTTGGGTGCAAGAAGTCAACACTATTTCCGCTATCATGCTAAATTTCTTTTGTTATTCTCGGTCTACAAGTACACTTAAATTATTTCTTTCTTATAATCGCAACCGCACAAGGGATCTTCCCCTCTATAAATTCTATTTTTACATCAGGATATCCTTCGTTTATGAAAAACTCTTTATATGTATCTACAGAAAATTGTTGTTTGAAGCCCGCTCCTGCTTTGTCTATATTTTTAACAAATGAGTCTTGTTTCTTTTTCTTGTTCATGTATGTTGGGATTATTATTGTCCCACCTATAGCACAGACTCTTGCTAACTCCTTGAGTGCTCCGCTAGGGCTATCAAGAAGATGGATGACATTCCCTGCCACTACTTTATTAAACTCTTCATCGGCATAATTGATTTTCATTATGTCGCCCTGTTCAAGTTTGACGTTTGAGTATTTCCTTAATTTCTTTGCTACTACAGATAGCATCTTTTCTGATATATCTGTTGCCACAATGCTCTTGCATTTCTTTGCTATTTCTTTTGTAAGCAATCCGTTTCCACAAGCACACTCTAATACGTTATCTTCTTTTTCAATTAGCGAGGCAACTAGTGGTTTCAACTTCGCATGCACCTTTCTATTTACAAGATTAGTAAATATTCCATAGACACCCGCTACCTTATCCCAGAATAGTTTGTTTGTCTGCTTCATCCTTTTCCTCCTTGCTTGGTTTTTTGTATGCCCAGTTTCTTAATTCTTTCCCTGTCGCAATCTTTATACAGATTCGTTTAGATATGTTTTTGTGGATTTTTCCCTTCAGCAATTCTGCAGTTGATATATACTCTAACTGGATATCTAATCTGCAAAGTTTCTTTATCTCTGACTCGTATTCTTTCTTCTTGTTGTACATTTCTAACAGTTCACTCTTTTTTACACAAACCTTTACGTTCCCGAACTTATGATTTACTCCATAGTCATGAAGAATTAAATCTCCACACTGATTGCTGGGTAAAACTGTCTTTAGTGCCTTTACAACTTCTGGGGTCTTTTTATCAATCTCTGTGCCAATGATTTCACCCCATGTTTCATATAAAACCTTTAATGCAAACCCTATAATTATTAGACTTAATATAACCCCGAAATGCCCATCTAATACTATCTTTATCTTTGTTGCTCTAAGTACGTAAGATATAGTTACAAGCAGTGTTGTGCCAGTATCGGTGAAACTGTCTAGAGCAACTATTCCCAATGCTTGCGAGTTATATTTCTTTTTGAAGAATAGGGCAAATACGCCCATTAATAACTTAACTACTATTGTTGCAGCCAACGCTCCAACATAGATATTTGAATACTGACTTGTCTTTTCTCTTCTAGCGATTAGTACCGATGATTGATACATGAAATATACGCCAAGCCCAACTAAAATAATGTTAGAAATAAAATTTACTGTGTATTCCGCTCTTCCTATTTTGCTAAATTTCTTTTTATTTCTTTTGCTAGCAATTATAATGATAAATCCTATGACAACAATGAATGCAGATAGTACATCAAAGAAATTATTTGTTGAGTCTATGATTATTGGCAGTGATCTGTTTGCGAGCCCTATATAAAGTTTAGAAACCGCAAGAACTGTGTTGACTATTATAAGCGAACAAAGAATCCAAATAACTGCCCACTCTCTTGAGTGTTCCTTTTTATTGCTCGCTCTCATCGACAATTAAAGCGTCGCCCAATCTACTCTTAACTTTCTTGGCAATTATTTGTGCTAGAATTATTGACACCACATCTTTTAATCCAAAGGTTGTTATCATTCCTGCAAGTGTCTTCTCGAAAGATTTTCCGTTTACGTTTTTAACCAATATTGCTGTTCCAAAAATATACAGAATAACAATTGAAATTATTCCGAACAACATCTGAACAACGTCGCTATCAAATCGTTTTGTTGCCCCGATGATTATTGCCATAGGAATAAACCCAATAATGAAACCGCCTGTTGGACCTATGAGTTTATCAATACCTCCGCCACTTGCAAATACTGGTAGCCCCATTGCTCCAAGTAGAAGATAAATGATTGCGGTTAATCCGCCCCAGATTGGTCCTAGGATATATGCTGCAATTCCTATACATATTGTTTGTAACGTGAATGGCACTGGACCAAAACCTATTGTTACCTTTGCTCCAACTATGATTAATGCGGTCATGATGCTCATGTACACTAGACGTCGCACATGTAAGAGGCTACTGCTAATTCTCGCTACGCTTGTTTTTTTCGCTGTTGATATTTTGCTTAATTGAATTTGATTTTTTACTTTCATTACCGTCCCCTACTTAATGTCTACTAACGGTAATAATGATACACTGAAGACTCCGCTTTTATCAATTTCAATAACCGTGCCTCCTCTCTGTGTCTGCTTCTTAATTATGCCCGGATATGCAAAATAGTCTATGCTCATACCATATGTCATTCTAATTCCTTTGTATGTTAGGGACAATGTGTTGAGATGATCATGCCCCATAAACATTCCCTCGCAACTTCCCAGTTGTACCATGTCTTCAAAAAATGAACACTCAAGAGTTTTAGGATATCCAAAATAGTTATCCTTCTCTTGAACAAATCCTAGGTGATATTGAACGTCTTTGTCTCCTCTATAACATTTCTCCCACGCCTCTTTAAATTCTTTTGGTGGTATGTGGAAAAATGCTAATGACTTCTTTATATCTTTTCCATAACTTTTTACTACGTTCTTATACCAATCAATTTGATCTTGTTTGATTACATCAAAGCCACTGAAGAAATTCCAAGTAATGTATGCATGGGAATCTAAGAACATTAGCAACTTAACTAGTTCGCCTTTTTCGTTCTTTACTTCGTAATGATAATTCCCTACACCACTTAATTTCTCATCACCAGGTATGAAGTAACAGTTCTTTAGTGATGCATAATATTTGCCCAATTCTTCTTTTTTATATTTGGAAAAACTTTCACAATCATGATTCCCAAAGACGACTGTCCAAGGAATATTAAACGACTCCATTACGCTTGATATCATCTTTGTAGATTTGAGGTTGTTGGCACTTGCTCCAAACATCGGCATTGGATATACCATATCCCCTGTGATTACGATAAAATCTGGCTTCGCTGCATTTACTATTTTCTTAATGGCTTCAATTGCCAACTTGTCTTTCTTTTTCGTAACCAAACTTCCGCCAATATGTATATCAGTTAATTGAAGAATTTTGAATTTGTCTCCGCTAAATGTAATAGTGCCTTTATTTTCCTGTATGTTCTTTGTGATTTGAATAGCCATTAGCACAACTCCCTTCTGAGCAATTCGCTTTCAACTTGTTCTGCTATCGTTAAGGACTCCTTGCCTTCCTTGATTGATTTTCCGACTAAGTATTTAATTCTAACTAGTTTCTTATCATTTACTTTATACAAAACCGAACAGATAAAGCCGATTGTCAATAAAACTGAAGCCGATACTGCTAACACAATTCTTATTGCTAACGGTACAGTGTCTGGTTGTGCTAAATATGTTCCGCTTGCATTAGATGGTTTGTAGTGTGCTGCTTGTAATGCTATACCTATTATACCTGCTGCCAATGCTGCCCCTACCTTTCTAACAAACGTCATAACTCCAGACATATTTGCTGTTGGTTTCATTCCTAACTTCAAGTATGCAATTTCAACTGTATCTGGGAATATTAGCCATGGCATTGATTGTGCCCCTGCAAAACCTAACCCCATAATTGCAGAATATATAACAATTAACCATGCTGGTTGCCCTTGTTTGAATGTTGCTAAAAGAATTGCTCCAATGATGTATAGTGGCAACCCCATTCTGTATGCCAGTTGTTTTGTTCTCTTGGCTTTAATAATCATTGCAAAAATTATTCCGATTGCTGCAGCAACCATCATAGGTGCTATGATTAATCCAGAACTCATATTGATTGTTTTACCTAGGACTGTAAACGATGGGACAGGTTGCCCTGTAAATTCGCCGATCGCTCCTGCAACATATAATGAGTAATAAATTGCTGCCCCGCTGACTATATCCATACACATGAATGCTGTTACGTACATTCCTAGATGTAAAATATATGACCTTACTTTGAGCCCATCAAAATATTCTTTAACTTTAAACTTATGAACTTTTTGTTTATTGAATGGAACTCTTTCTTTAACAAAGATACCTGCTAGTATGAGTGGCAAAGCAAAGGCAATTCCAAATCCGAATATTACGATCAGGTACAAGTTGTTATATTTCATATTGCCTTCTTTTACTTTCTTAAATAAGACATTTGGCAACAAATAAAAAACCGCACCTGCAGCCAAATCAAACATCAACTTATATGTATTCGCTCTATTCCTCTCTCTGTGATGCGTAGAAATGTCGGCACTCATTGACATATATGGTACTTGTGAAATTGTTGAGATTGTACAATATACTAGGTATGCAAATACCATCCATGTTATTTTTGCTGGAGTTGTTAATCCTAAATCCCCCACTGGTGCAAACAAAAATGCCAAGCCAACTGGTATCAATGTCCCACCTAAAATCATATATGGTTTTCTTCGTCCTAACTTGTTCTTTTTTGAATTCTGTGAAATTAATCCCATACAAGGGTCTGATATTGCGTCCCATACTTTTGATAACGTTACAACTAGTCCTGCTGCCAATGGGGCTATACCTACAAAGTCCGTGAAATATGAAATTAGCATAACTGCTAGAAAGGCTGCTTGACCACCGCCAAAAATATCTGCCGATCCATATAGGATTTTCTCCCAACCTGGGACTCTTTCATGCTTCGGTATCGGGTTTTCTTTGTTCGCTTTTTTCCCCATATTTCCCCTTTTTCTTTGTTACATGTCTATCATGCTATCTTCTATATCTTCATCATATTCAATTTCTAAATCTTTACATTTTGTTGCTGCATTAACAACTGCTTGTTCCACTGCATTAACAACTCCGACATGTAAAGGTAGCGTATTTAGAATTGGTTTTTTATTGTTTGATAGGACTATAAATGCATCGCCGTCATAATCGGTATGTACTGGGCGAATAACTCTTGCTAGTCCGTCATGTGCCACTTGTGCTAATTTATTTGCTTGTGCTTTCGTTATTTTTGCGTCCATCAAAATACAACCTATTGTTGTGTTTGTACCAAGAATGATCTTTAAGTATTCGTTGTTCAATAGACATTTTTCTGTATTAATAAATGTTCCTTTTTTGCCCTTTGCTCCAGCGATAATTTCTCCTTGTTGATTGCATATGTCTCCCAATGGATTACTTACTACAATTGCAGTTACGTTAATACCTGCTACCGTAAAGGTCGCTGCTCCAATTCCTGTTTTACATGCATTTTTAATCCCACGGATTTTACCTGCGGTTGCTCCCTTACCTGCTCCTACATTGCCGAACTCCAATTTTTTATTTTCCGAGTTTACACACGCTTGATATCCCATTTCAATATTTGGATAATGATATTCTTTGTCATTTAAATCAAATATAGATAATGCTGGAACAATTGGCACAACTTTGTTGTTCAAAGCAAATCCAATCTTGTTATCTCTAAGGTAATTCATTACACCACACGATGCTTCAAGACCGTATGCCGAACCGCCAGACAACGCCACGGCATGTACCTTTTGTACCATTTTCTCACTTCTCAAAAGTTCTACCTCTTTTGATGCTGGTGCTCCACCTAAACATGAGAAGCCTGCGGTTGCTCCTTTCTTACATATTATTGCTGTTACTCCTGTATAGTCATCTTGAGCATGACCTACTTTAAATCCTACCGGTATCTTTATCTTTGTCATATTCCTTTCTACTTAATGAATTCGTTCATCTTCTTTAAAATGTCGTTATATACTTCTTGATTATTTGTTTCATTTAAAACTTCATGTCTTGCCTTTGGATATATCTTTCTGTATACGTTTTTTAATCCTAATGACTTGTATAACTTTTCTAGTTTTAATACAGACTTGCCTTGTGCTCCTACTGGATCGTCTGACCCTGAGAACATGGCGACTTTTGCGTCTTTTGGAATTAAGTTGAGTCTCTCCTTTGTATATAGGTTGCAAAGCCCTTCTAGCATATATCTATAGAATGCTACAGACATTACTTGTCCTGAAAGTGGGTCTGCATCATATTTCTTTATTTGTTCATGGTCTCTTGATAACCAAGCGTACTTAATCCCCTCTTTTTTAAATGGTTTATCATATGCTCCAAATGATAACTTATCCATCTTATCTGCTGATACTTCTCCATTACCACTCTTCTTATATTGTGATGTTGCAATGGCTCTTCCTAACTTTATTAGTGCTCCGTTATTGCATGCTGTTCCTGTTAGAATAACTCCCTTGCTTGGGTTTGGTTTTTGTAAGTATCTTTGACCTAAGAAACTTCCATAACTGTGTCCCAAGAAAACTAATGGCAATTTGTATCTCTCTACCAACATGTTGGAAATAAATACCAAATCTTCTGCTGTATCTTCAAAAATGTTCCCTGGGTGAAAACCAATAACCTTTTTCTCTGATACATTTGCACTTGTCTTTCCATGTGCCCTATGATCATCTGCGAAAACAATGTATCCATTCTTATTTAAAAATTCTGCGAATGGTGCGTACCTTAATGCATGTTCTGCCATGCCGTGAGATATTTGTACAATCCCTATAGGTTCTTTTACGTCATCCCATAGGTAACAGAACAGTTCTGTGCCATCAAATGACTTTATCTTTTCCTCTTTCAATTTTCCCCTCTCAAAAAAGTTTGCTTAAATTATTTTAACATAAAAATTTACTTATTGTTAATACCGTTTTTTGAACCGACTTTCGCTGTTAAAACTGTATCATTCGGCGATTGAGTTTTGATTATTAATTAATTATAATTGACTCATGAAACACAAAGATGTTGATGATTCATCAAACATTGAAATTTTAGATTTGGATGATGCTCCAGTTCTAACTCCAGAAAAGGTTGAGATTCCTTTTTTAGATGAAGAAGATTCTAATGCCTCCGAAGAATCCAAAGATACGAGGCAAATAGAATCATCGCCTGATGATAAGAAGATTTATTGGGAAGATGAGACTCGTTTCAAACCAACAAACCAACATTTGCTATTTGTCGGTAAAATCCTAACTATCATTGCTGGATGTGCGTTTGCATTTGCCGTATTAATGTTCTTTGTTCCTGCAACTAACATAAAGATGAAAAACCCTGCAAAGGCATCATTTAGTTTCAACAACATCTACGCCCTACTCGTATATTATTCAATAGCCCTTATTGTGTCGTTTTCTGCTGGCATCGTTTTGTCGCTTTCAGAATTTAAAATTGATAAATCTTTCAAACTTAAGAAGGCTAATTTGCGTGACATTGAATTGAAAGAAAGACGCACTTTTGCTGGCTTAACTTTTGTTAATAGAACTGTATTCGTTTTGTCGCTCTCATTGATTATAGTTATTGCATTCTTCATGTGGTTACTATCATGGGTTAGCATTCCAGTTAAACTTCTTGAAGCATTGGGCATTTTATAACTTTTAAACTTTATTTGTTTCAATCTTTAAAAATAATCAGATGTAAATGTACTCTAAAAAATAAATAGGGGATACTATCGTCTAACACCCCCCCCAAGCAACATGCTTGTTAAACACATTACTTCCCAGAACGTTACCAAGATAACATTTCCAACGTTGCACAATCTAAGTGTGCGACTGTAGGGACATTGCCACTACAGCCAGTTCTTTAACTGGCTAGGCATTTTGATTGATTTTGTCAAGTTAGGCTTTTTATTTATTTCTTTATATAGATTATTCCAAACGTTCCTGGGCCACAATGTGCTCCTATGACTGGTCCGATAGGTTGTTTTACTACTTTTGCTTTGATAACTTTTAATATTTCCTCTTCTAGTTTATCAACCATATTGTTGCTTATTGTATCAACAAGAAATATTGGAGCATCCTCTTTACTTGAGTATTCTTCAGTTGCTTTGCTAACTAAATATTTAAATGCTTTCTTTGAGCCATTGACCTTGGTAGCGATATCTATTTCACCTTCCTTGTTTACTGTCAATATAGGCTTAACGTTCATGATATTTGCAATTGTTGCCTTTGCTTTTGAAATCCTTCCGCCTCTTGCAAGATACTTAAGATCATTAACAACGAATAAAACTTCTACTTTATCTCGTATGTTTGCCAAATACTCGCAAGTTTTTTCAATGTCTTGATTATGCTCATTAAAATACTTTGCTCCTAGATATACAAGAATTCCAGCACCTAATGAAATGTTTAAAGTGTCGAACTTTACAAACTTAACATTTGGATACTTTTTGCTTAACTTTTGTACAGCATTATCCATATGCAAAAATGTTGAAGACATCTTCGATGAAAAGGCTATGTATAATATGTCTTCGCCTTTCTTGAAGTATGGTTCGAAGTAGTCAATATATGTCTGTTCATTTAGTCCCGCAGTAGAAACTTTAGCCCCTTTCCCCATCTGACTAAAGAAGTCCGCTATGTCTGTGTTTTCACCCAAATCATAGTAGTATTCTTCTATCTCTACACTGTATGGCATCTTTATAACTTCAGCCCCTAATTCTTTGGCTGTTGTATGCCATAATTCACAATCTGTATCACAAAAAATTACTGCCATTTTTACCTCTTTCTGATGCCTATATTCTATCTTATTCCCAAAACTTTTACACTAAAATTTAACGTGGTGTGTTTTTTGTTTACGCCGATTTTATACTTGCAAATGGTAAATTTTGTTCGATTTTATGCCTTTTATACTGTTTTATAGACCACTTTTTGCCTTTTGAGCCAATTTTTGCTCTAAATTGTGCCGTTTTTTATAATTAAATTATAAATACTATTACAAATTATACGCTTTTCTGACTTTGCGTTTTTGGTATATTTTTAGCCATTTTTTTGATGAAAAATTGTACTTTTTTACGCCTTACTCTACTTTGTTCTTTTCATTAATAAGGCTGGCGTTTGGTTGGGAACATTTCGCTGAATTTATGACTGTTTTGGCTCAAGAATTTTGTGCTATTTGAGACGACAAGTTTGCGCTGTTTTGAGTGTTGTCTTGAATGTTTCATTACCCTTCTGTCATGTAATGAGAAATACGAATGCTTATAAACAAATCTTGCATATTTTTAGGGCTATATTTAGTTGCCCACCGTTGAGTTTTATCTCAGTATTTGGCTGTAGCATCTGCAAATTATTTAACTTCTGCTCTTCCACTTTGGCATCTAAATTGCTTAACTTTTCTTGGTTTTCTACTGTTAATTTGTTGAGGTTGTCCCATATCTTTGTCTCTTGAATACGTATAGATTTTTCTCTTTTATCGTGTTTCTCTTTTGACATGCCATATATATTAATATAATATTAAAGAACTCAAAGAGAAATCCTTTCTCGCAAGAGACAAAGACCATAAGGAGGAATGATAATGAATAAGTACGAAATTTTGTATATAATTCGTTGCGACGTTGAAGAAGGAAAGCGTACTGCTCTCGTTCAAAAGTATCAAGATGTAATTACAAGCCTTTCTGGGACAATTGATTCTATTCAAGAAATCGGTATGAAAAAATTTGCATACGAAATTGACAAGAAGAGCGAAGGTTATTATGTATTGATGAACGCTACTTGCTCTGCTGACGCACAAGCAGAACTTGATAGACAAATGCGTAACGATGAAGGTATTGTTCGTCAAATGATACTTTCAAAATAAGGAGAAACTATGAATAGAGTTATGTTAATTGGAAATTTAACAAAAGACCCAGTATCAAGCAGAACTAATTCTGGATTGACTTATTGCCGTTTTTCAATTGCTATTAACAATTTTGGTGATAAGGCTCCAGATTATATTCCAATCGTTGCTTGGGAAAAAGTTGCTGAGAACTGTTCCAAATATTTAAAGAAAGGTTCTAAGGTTGCCGTTGAAGGTACTTTGCATTCAAACTCATATGACTCGCAAAATGGAGAGCGTAGATTTACACTAGACATCACGGCTCAAAGAGTTGAATTCCTATCCACTATTGGAAAGGAAGAAAATAATGGGACTTCTAACAAGTTTAGCCCAGACCCAGCCTTCGACTCTGTAACACCTATACAAGAGGACCTTGATTTTTAAGGAGAAAACAAATGGAAGAAACAAGAAATAATTATAGAAGAATACCAAAGAAGAAAGTTTGTCATTTTTGCTCAGAGCATTTAAATGAAGTAGATTACAAAGATGTTGCTCTACTTCGTCGTTTCATTACTGAAAAAGGCAAGATTAATCCTCGCAGAATGACAGGTGTATGTGCAAAGCATCAACGTATCCTTGCTAATGCAATTAAGCGCGCAAGAGTTATGGCTTTACTACCATACAAAGCTGACTAATTTATATCTTTTAAATAGTGGCAAATAAGAAAAACACAAAAAAGCAAACACGATATCCGTTTATCGTTGCTTTGCTTTTAACTTTTCTGATTGCAATTGGAATCGCATCTTTCTTTCTTGTCCTACGCTTTGCATATCCAGATAAATTTGAAAAGATTTTCAAAGTCAAGATTAAAAAGCCCCCTTCTCAAGGTGAAAAGCCAAATCCTAGCGATAGCAACAACCCTACTCCAGATGTTCCCGAACATGGTGAGGGTACACTAACTGCCACCTTCATTAATGTCGGACAAGGCGATTCAATGTTGTTGAAACTGCCTGATGCCAAAACTATGTTAGTGGATGGTGGTAATACTGGAAAAGATAAAAACATCATTCCTCTACTAAATGCATTAAATGTAAAGAGGTTGGACTACGTGCTGTTAACTCATACGGATTCTGATCATTGTGGTGGTTTAGATAAGGTAGTGGATGCATATAGTGGAAAGGTCGGGGAAGTTATCTTGCCTAAAATAAAAGAAAAGAAAGGACTACTAAATGATTTGGGTGAGGAATATGGTTCTGTAGACTCAACCGCTTATTCGGACTTTGTAAAGTCTGCCCAAAATTCTGGAGCAGTTTTAAAATATATGTTAGACAAAATTACAATTTCGGGATCACACTACACTGTTGATTTATATTGTCGCAATGAAGCATTCTACAAACTAAAAAAGACTTCTGACTCACTTTGGTTAAATGACGTTTCACCTATTGGTGTCGTTTCATATAATGGCAGAAAGATTATCTTTACTGGTGATGCTAACGGAAACAAAAGTATTGAGGGGAACACTAACAAATATAGTGCCGAACATAACTGGGTTGAAACAATGAAATCTTCAGGGGTCTCAGATAACGATTTTGATGCTGACGTATACAAGGCTGGACACCACGGTTCTAAAGGTTCTTCTAGTGAAGAACTGTTAGAGTATATAGATTGTGAGTATGCAGTAGTATCTTCTGGATGCGGAACTGAATTGAAAGGAAAATCAACTACATATAAACCTTTCGTATCTGAAGAATTGCTTGAGAAGGGCTTAAACCTTTTAAATTTCTTTTCTGAATCAAAGTACGGCCATCCTACTGAAGATGTCTGTGGACTAAATGGTCGGCTTAAAAAAGCAAATTTTAAAGCCATATATTATACTTGCCTCCACGGAAATATTTTCGTCTCTATTGATAAACACGGCAACTTATTATTCTCAACTGAAAACTCTGCTGTCCCTTCTGATACTGCGATTATCTTTAAATAAGTAATTACCAAAGGAATACCCTATATTTTTTAAGATAAAGTAGCGAAAAACA
>CAUSLO010000010.1:0-33065 GCA_963532875.1 uncultured Clostridia bacterium
CTGTTTTACTGGGGTTTTCGTGGGTTGGTGTGCCCACAACTGTCAAAGATGAGATATTAAAATCTTACCCCCCCCCCGTGAGAGAAAGTCAAGACTTTTTGAGTATTTTGTTGTCGAGGTTATTCGTGCTTCGTTATATTGGCATTCTTATTTAAAACCGTTTCACTGCGTAAAAAAATAATTGTCTTGTTTTAATTTAAAGAATTAAACTGTGATACTAATTATTCAATTTATATTCTTTTAATCTTCTAAAAAATGTGGCTCTGCTGATACCTAATTCATGTATTGCCTTTTCTTCTGTGATTTCCCCAGAAGTATATCTATTTAATACATCCTGCATTTTAAATATATCTATATTTATCTTTTGCCTGCCTTTATATTTGCCTTCATCTTTTGCCAACTCTATGCCGTATCTTTGTCTGCCTCTTTTTGTTTTAATATCGTTTTCATAAAGTGATACTAGAAATTGATACATCTCTTTTCTATTGCTGTCATCAATATTAATCTCTCTAGACTTTAAATTGTTTCCATAACAGATGATATCCAATATTCTCTTTATAACTAGTTTCGTTTGACTTGATAAATCGAATATTGACTCTACTTCTATGGTTCTGCATTCATCTCTATCAACATCATATCTCTTAACCTCAAAGTGATCTCCTGCATATGCATAGTATGTGCGGATAAGCCACTCTAACTGATTTAAATATGTCATGCCACATTCTTCTAACAATTCTCTTAGGTTTACTCTGTTTTTACTTGGTGTCCTTTCAGATATAAAGACTGGGATTATATTGTTCCTCTCATATACCTCTTTCCTCTGTGACATATTCAGTCCAGGTATACCTTGGTAAATAGTATCTGGGGCTAAATCCACTACTGAATAATATGGGGTGAACAAATATTTAAATTGCCCATCTTCATATTCTATATATTGTATTTTGGCGATTTTATATGTAAGCCCCTTGTCGTCAATATAAATCAATCCTTCGGTAGATATGCTCTTCATACTATATGCCTCAACTTAAGATATGACGCTTCAAGTATTTTCTCATATCTCGCTTTTAGCAAATGCTTGTATAGGTCTTTATGTATCTCTGTTATAAATGGCGTATTGTTAATTAGATTATTAATGCTGTCAAAATCTGTTTTATTCATAATTCGGATTAGTGCTTCATTACATTCTGGGTATCTTAAACTGCTTATGACGTCATAGTATGAATTTTTATTCCCATCCATTTTTATCTGCGATGTTGAAAATTTAAAAACTCTCTTATTGGTTTCTTCTTCTGAGTTTATAATTTTTAGCATTTCATATTCATCTACTAATTGCGGATATAAAGATGAACCATTATCAAAAATTGGTGCCATCGTATATCTGTTCTTATATTTTAAAAATCCCCAATTTGTCCCATGCCTATCAAAGTTGGCTATAAGGGCATCCACGATATACATATCCCAAAACGCCTTTACTGTTTCGTCAAGATTTTCAAGTTTTGAATTGTCTTCAAGCATCTGCATTATTGTTTCATACTCATACGTATATAAGTTTTTATCATTATCAAGCGTACTCTCACCAACATCATTGAATGGGACAAATATAGCATCATTAGGTATAAAGTTTTTGCATGCCACTACCTGTTCCCCTTTATATATTCCTAAATATGTTTCTTGTACAGATATAGATAACAATTGAAAAATCTGTGAACCTAAATATTCCGATATATGATTGAATCTCAACCCAAAAGACGTTTCCTTTTGAAACTTAAGAATATATTCTTCATCTTTGATTTTTATGCCAATTTTTCGTTCAGAACCAGAATAATATTGTCTAGATATTGCATACTTTGAAAAGTCGGTTATTTTGATATCCATATGTAAATACTATCATATAAATCGCTAGTATCAATAGGGTTTATTTAATTTTTGATACTTTTATTGTCAAAAGTTTTCAAAACCCTGGTTATTGCGGACAAATTTATTATCAAATCTATTAATAATTTAATTCCGCCAATGTTTAATTGCATCTGTCTTCTGTTCATGTAAATTAAAAATATAAATTGGAGGCGATACCAATGGGAGATAAAAGTATTATTTCTATAAGGATTGATTCAAAGTTAAAAGAAAGTGCAGAAAATATATTGAAACAACTTGGAATTTCCCCATCTGCTGCGATAAAGATGTTTTATAGTCAGATTGTTCTTCAAAATGATTTACCATTTAAACTCCGTATTCCAACTAACAAACCTTTAAGCATTGCGAACCTATCTAAAGAAGAATTAGACTTGGAAATACAAAAAGGTATTGACTCTTTAAATTCTGGTAAAGTATATACTGAAAAAGAAGTAGATGAATACCTTAAAAAACTCTGGATGTGCATATAAAACTGTATTAATACACCTTAGACGCTCTTAATATGGGAGGTCTATTCCGTTTAATTCTCTAATGACGTGTAAAATAACCATTATTAAAAATATCCTCGTTCTGATTGTTATTCTGCTCTAATATTTTACAATGCTAGTTCCCTACCTTTTGTACGGCCAACTCGAGTTCCAAATCATGCAATCCGTAATATGCTTTCTTTAAGAAGTCTAATGGAATTCTTTTTAATAC
The DNA here is from genome assembly GCA_963532875.1 of uncultured Clostridia bacterium. GTDB lineage: Bacteria > Bacillota > Clostridia > Christensenellales > CAG-917 > CAUTUX01. Next base: position 2,614 of record CAUSLO010000010.1, read on the forward strand.
CTCACGACTTGGAATATTGTAATACCACTGATAGTAGGCATAGAACTCGCCAATCCACTTTGGCATAAAACCATTTAGAGACTCGCCCTCTTTTAAACAAAATTTTTCTGTTGTTGTGAAGTACTCCCACAATTCTTTAGCACTCATTGTATTTACATATGCTTGTGCCTCATCTATACTCTTCCTCGTCTTGCTTTGCATATAGGTATTAATAAAATCTTCTGTATCAGTGTTTGGGAAGTTTTGCGAAACAAAATCAAAAAGTCTGCCTTGATTTTCAACAACTTCGTCTAAATATGCTATTGGATATGCTTCCATGACCCCTACTCCTTAAAAAGTGTGCTAAACACTTTTTCAACACGATTAACATCAGAATCAATCATGTTCCGCATTTTGTCTCTCGCCATAATATCCCTTTGATTGAATTTTAAATTGAATTTCGAATAATCAACTGTCATCAAATTTTCTTCGACCTCATGCAACCTAGAGTATGCTAATTCAGACTTGATACAATACTGAATGCCTAAACCTCCCAAGGAAAGAATCTCTTCCAGGATATCTATATCAATATTGTCTCTCACAAACTCCTTCGCTATATAGAAATATGAGGCATCTGCCCGCCAACCCTTTATGATGTCATAGTCGTTTGTATCTATTCCATATTTGTCTATAAACTTTTTCGCTAGCATACGATATCGTTTTGTTTCATCTGCATCTCTGTGTTTCATCAATTCTGCCAGCCAAGGTAAAACACCTTTTTCTTGAAAATTTAAAACTTTTAGTCCGTCAATATTGAGTTGATACTGATGGAGCCATCCGTTCTCCATATTTGGGCGACAAACTGCCCACTCTTTTGCGAGATCACTACTTTCTGTTAAATAGAATCCTTTACCATAATCATGTTTTTCTTCACCTTTGCCGTACATAGGCATTATGTTCTTGTTAGGTGATCCATGAAATAAAATTACGTCTTTCATATTGCTCCTGAACCTATAATGCTCTATAGCGTTAATTTATTTGCTATAATCCTTCACTTGCATTGCTGATTGGTAGATATCAAGCATTAGGAATATCTATAACCCACTTCAACAAAATTAATTTTATCATTTCAAAACTTAAAAAGAAATATTGGAATATTTTTGCTCATATTTTTAAGGTTTGTGTTTGATAAATCTGACCGCATATCTCTTCTAAATTTGACGGCATATCTCTTCTTAATCTGGCCGTATATCTACTCTGAATTTGACCGTATATCTTGACCGTGCTTGTTTTTTGTAATAATATTTTTCTATGAGTAACGACACATTAATTAAAAATTATAGACCTCGCATCATAGATGAAACTATAAAAAAACATCTAGGTATTTTTGGAGCAATATGTGTTAAAGGACCAAAGTGGTGTGGTAAAACATATACATCCTCTGTTCATGCAAACAGCCTCTTCTCCCTAGAACAAGAAAACCAAAGAAAACTAGGTGAAACATCTATCAACTTAATAATTAGTGGCGATACCCCACATTTAATTGATGAATGGCAAGAGATACCCGCAATTTGGGACTACGTAAAACATGAAAGTGACATTAGAAAAACTCCAGGACAATTTATCTTGACTGGTTCATCAACTCCAAGACAAAATCCTCCTAAACATTCTGGGGCTGGTCGCATTGGAAATATTTATATGCATACTATGTCTCTTTGGGAGTCTGGTAACTCTTCGGGGGCTGTCTCTCTAGAAGATTTATGCAACCACAAGTTCTCGTATCAAAGTACTGGGAAAGTTGATTTGAATGATTTGATATACTATTCGATTCGTGGCGGATGGCCTGCATTAATTAATAAAGACTATGAATATATTAAAGTTTCATTGTCCGCATATCTTGACCAAACAGTTTCAAGCATTAATCATAATATCACTCGTCCAATCGACAAAAATAAACTAAGGCTTTTCCTTAGATCACTAGCACGTAACGAAAGCACAACTGTTAGTATCAATACCCTATCATCCGATGTTGAGTCGTCAAATCTCAAGCCAATTGATACTAATACCGTTTCAAGATACTTGTCATTACTAGACGACTTATTTCTCACTGAAAACCAACCACCTTTTTATCCGTCAATTAGATCCAGCATCCGTGTAAAACAACTTAATAAGAGACACTTTTGTGACCCATCTCTTGTCTGTTCATTACTTTCTCTAACTGATAAAAAACTCTTGAATGATTTAAATACTTTTGGGTTTATTTTTGAGTCTTTATGTGAAAGAGATCTGAAAATTTATGCCGAATCATTTGGGGCATCTCTATATCACTATAGAGATTATTTGAATAACGAGATAGATGCTGTAGTTGAGTTGCCAGATGGCCGCTGGTGTGCGTTTGAAATTAAACTTGGATTTAACAAGGTTGATGACGCCGCACATTCTCTACTAAAAATAAAAAAGCAACTGGAAGAAAATAATGTAACTCCACCAGATGTCTTATGTGTAATTTGTGGAATGAGTGAATATGCATATCAAAGGGATGACGGTGTGTATGTTGTTCCCATTACAGCCCTTAAAAACTAACATTAACCCATAGCACTTATGAGGATTGGGCGATAGACGCTCTTTGAAGATTTTGATGATTTGTAATATACTTTATTGCGAGGTGAAGAAATGAAAATAATTCTTTTAAAAGACGTACAAGGACTTGGAAAGGCTGGTGATATCGTAAATGCTAATGATGGATATGCACGTAACTTCTTGTTTAAAAAGGGTTTAGCGAAAGAAGGTACACCACAAAACATACACACTGCAACTCAACAAAGAAACGCAATGCTTCATAGAATAGAAGAAGAGAAAAAGGCGGCAAATGAAATAAAAAATAAAATTGAAGGCAAATCATTCTCTATTAAAGTTCGTGGTGGTGAAAATGATGGCAAAATGTTTGGAAGCGTAACTAATGACATGATTGCCAAAGTCCTCACAGACAATGGATTTGAAATAGACAAAAAACAAGTTGAAACAAAGGGGCAAATAAAGTCTTTTGGAAAAGTTGATGTTGTAATAAAGTTATATGCTAACATCTCTGCTACCATTTCTCTAAACGTAGAAAGAGAATAATTTGGAACAACTTGTTTCTCTAAATATTGATAATTGGGCTATATTTCAAGATAAAGGGGTATACTCTTTCACTCAAGACTCGGTTATTTTAGCCAATCTTGTTAATGTTTCATCGTCTGACAGAGTTTTAGATTTAGGCTGTGGCAACGGCATAATATCTTTTCTCATATACTATAAAAGAAATTCTAAACTTGTAGTTGGAATTGAAAAGCAAAAAATCTTGTTTGATATGTGTATTAAAAGTTGTGAATATAATAAAACTGATAATAGGATAAAATTCATCAATGCTGATGTTAAAGATATAAAGGAAATTTGCGAACATGAAAGTTTTGATGTTGTAGTTTTCAACCCACCATATTTCACTAGTTCTATAGATTCTCAAAACGAACATAGATGCATTGCTCGTACTGACACAAAAAACGTTCTACCTATATTCATACAAGCATCTGCCTTCTCTCTTCGATTTGGTGGCGACTTATATTGTTCATATAAATGCGATAGGTTGTGCGATTTATTCTGTATTCTAAGAGAAAACAATTTAGAGCCAAAAGACGTTACTCTAATATACACAAAACAAAAATATGAACCAGAGGTTTGCATTATTAAAGCACGCAAAGGTGGCAAGCCTGGGCTGAATATCCATTCACTAGTTATCATGAATGAGGATGGTTCGTATACCTCAAATTTCCAGGAAGTGATTAAATGAGCACTCTATACGTTGTTGGAACTCCTATTGGCAATTTAAAAGACATTACATATCGTGCTGTTGAAACACTGAAGTCTGTTGATTTGATTGCTTGCGAAGATACCAGGACTTCTCTAAAACTGCTATCGCATTATGAAATTTCTAAACCTTTAATTTCATATCACAAACATAATGAAAAAGAACGGTCTTTAGAAATTGTTGAGATGCTTGAAAATGGGGAAAATGTTGCTGTTATTTCAGACGCTGGCATGCCAGGCATTTGTGACCCTGGAGCAATATTAATTAATGAATGCAGAGAACGAAATATTAAGGTTGAAATCATTCCTGGTCCTTCTGCTTGCATTTCTGCTTTGTCTCTAATTGGTCTTGAAAGTTCTTCGTTTACATTCTTAGGTTTCCTCCCAGAAAAACAATCTGACAAGTTAAAAGTTATAGATGAAATAAAAAATCTGCAACATCCAGTTGCGATGTATGTTTCCCCTCATGATATACAGAAAACAGTATCGTTGCTCTTAAAGAAATTAGGAAATCGAAAATGTTTCTTGGTTCGTGAATTAACAAAAATATATGAAGAAGTACTTGCAACTACTCTTGCGGATTTCTCTTGTACAGAAAAGGGTGAAATGGTTTTCGTCATTATGCCGTCTGATATTACATCTATGTACGATTCCATGTCTGTTGAAGAGGCTTTGACACATTGCATAAATAATGGGATGGACAAAAAAGACGCTATTAAATTAATCGCAAAAGAGAAAAAACTTCCAAAGAACGAAGTATACTCTTATGCTATAAAGATATAAACACACTCTTGTATATACTTATTTTCCGCACTTTCGTGAGTAAACTGCAATAACTGAATCGTTATTTTTCTAAAGACTTTTCCAACTCCAACAAGTACTTATCGTAGTCAGACATAAATTGATGATCTTGAATAACCCAATATTTTTCAAATTCGGTCTCTGCTTTTGCCTGAGCAATTGCAGTTGTAATCTTGCCAGCGTCTTGAAGAACATCTCTATCATCTGCAGCTAGAAACAAATCTAAACGCTTCGCCCAGTCTTCCATAGTCATTGGAATATGGCGTTCTGCACGATCCTCCGCTAAGTCAAGATATGCTGAAACTATACGTTCCATTGATTTCATTTCGTTCTCTGAAAGATAATTCTTTGCAATTATAACGTCTCTTTTGGAAATCTTTCCTGTCGGTGCCGATTCCCACGTTGTTAGTCCCATTCGTGGTTTGTTCGCATCCGCACGTTCATAAATAATTTCCGCAGCGGTATGCCCATGAACGGCATAATGCATTTTGTTCTGTACCTTTGCGAAGAACTGCTTTGTTGTTTTGGCTGTTTTATCATAATCCAGTGCTGTAGCATAGATATCCGTTATTTTTTGATAAAATTTACGTTCTGACAAACGAATTTCTCGGATTTGCTCAAGTAGACGATCAAAATATTCCGTCGTGAGTACCGAACCACCATTCTTTAATCGCTCACTATCAATGGCCCATCCTCTAATCGTATATTTCTCTAGTACTCCATTCGCCCACTTACGAAACTGTACCGCTCGTTCATTATTCACTTTGAAACCAACTGAAATAATCATTGGAAGACTATAATGCTTCACATCTCGCACAACTTGGCGTGAACCTTCAGTTTGAACTATTCGGAAATTCCGAATAGTTGCCTCTTCTTCGAGTTCTGAATCTTCGCATATCTTCTTAATATGTTCATTAATTGTATTGACTTCCACATTATATAATATTGCCATCATCTTCTGCGTGAGCCATATGTTTTCGTTCTCATATCTTACCTCTATGCTTTCTCGTTGATCCCCAACTGCTGCTACGTAACTCAAATATTCTGCAGCAGCAGAACGAATAGTTTTTTCGTCAGCCCCTTTTTTCATATGTGCCCTCCTCCTATACTAAAGCATTAGTGCTCTTTTTTAATTTCCCTTAATATTATTGCACAGATGCATCATTCTTTCTCTTTTTTCATTTTAACAACCATTCAATTAAATCAACAGATTGAATTCCATCATATTCATCATCCATTGCTTTTTCTAAAGTAATAACTGTTTTTGGATAGTTGTCTTGAATTTTCTGTAACGGTTTTAATTCTCGCTCTCTTACAATTTCATTTCTCATACTTTCTGTTACTTGAATATACATTTTTTCATTTGCTTTAGTAGCAATAAAATCTACTTCTAGATTGTCAACCTTTCCAACCGATACGTCATACCCTCGTCTCAAGAGTTCAAAGTATACTATATTTTCTAATACATGTCCTCTGTCTCTATCTCTAAATCCAAGCAAGTAGTTTCTTACTCCAATATCTACAATATAATATTTGCCTAACGTTTCAAGATACTCTTTCCCCTTTATATCAAATCGTTTAACTTCATAAAACATATATGATTCTTTTAGTGCCCTCACATATGATGCAACAGTTTTTGTTGCTGGTTTCCCTTGCCTCTCCCGATTTTGAATCATATTCTCGGAAGCCAATTTATTGCTTACCGAATTAAAAGATGTACTGTTACCTATATTATCTGCCAAAAATAATGTAATTTTTCTAAGTAACTCTACATCTGCAATCTGTCTTGACTCTCTTCTTTTTTCACGCTCAAGTATGTCTCTAACTACGACAGTTGAATAAAGGCCATCGAGTAGCATCATAACCTTGTCTTGCTCTAACCCAATTTCTGATATCCCTGGTAAACCTCCATACCTCACGTATGCATCAAACAAATCACGTAAATCAAAAATCTCATTATTTTCATTTGCAATTCTTTTTCTCTTTTCTCCAGTTTGTGTTTTATGTTCCTCTACCTTATATCCATGGAAATCTATAAACTCACTAAACGACAATGGATACATTTTAATTTCTACGTATCTCCCAGATAGATATGTTGAGTATTCAGATGACAACAAATATGCGTTAGAACCAGTTATATATATGTCGCAATCAAAATCTACACGAAATGAATTTATAGCGTCTTCCCATCTTTCAATTCTCTGAAGTTCATCAAAAAATAGATATGTCCTTACCCCTTGGGGGATTTTTCCTTTAACGTATTCATATAGTTGTTTATAACTCATGTCTTGAAATTCAATGGATTCAAAATTTATTGCTACAATCTGACTTTCTTTAACTCCAGATTTTAAAAGATATTCTTGCATTAATCTTAATAGGCTCGACTTGCCACATCTTCTAATTCCAGTTATAACCTTTACTGGCTCCGTGTCTCTAAATGCAATTAGTTTATCTAAATATATATTTCTAGCAATTAGTTTTTTCTCTTTTAGCATATTTTGCTCCTTCTTTATCTTAACAACATTATGCCCTAAACTTTTATTTTTATCAATTTTAGTGCCTAAATTCCCTAAACTTTTGATATTAGAAAATGCCAAATCAACTTATTACTTTATTTTCTCCTTTGATTCAGATATTGCAAAAACATCCATTCATCTATATCAATGAATTGAACTTTCAAAAATGAAAGGCATCGCGTATATAGGGATATATTTAATTATCCCTTCTTCTTTCATATCCTTCGCGTGAATAACGTATGCCCTATTTATTCGGTTTGAAAATTTTTGAATAAACGTATCAAGAGATTTATGTGAACTGCTATTGTTACTTGATTTAACTTCAATGGGGATGATTTTATTGTTATCCGCTAGTATAAAATCAACTTCATAACTGTGCTTACTCTCTTTGTTATATTCGGTGTAAAAATATAACTCTTGATTTGACGTTGACAAAATTTGAGCCACCATATTTTCAAAGAGATATCCAAGATTTGCTGATGACTTGTCTGACAACAGTCTTTTATAAATGTCGTCGCCATTATTACTTTCTGCTACGAACGCCAAAGATGTAAATATTCCTATGTCTGCTGTAAATAGTTTAAATCTGTTTATGTCAATACTCAACGCTAGTCCTACGTTAGGATCAGTTATGGCATGAGCGACGTCGACTACTTGCGAGTCCTTCATATCAAAAATTTTCTCGATTATTCTTGACGCTCGTGCATCTCTATTTACACTGCTAATTTTATATCTTCCTATGTTTGAACTTAACTGTGCTGGTATCTCTCTAAAAATTAATGATGACATCCCCGATTTATCTATTTTCCTAAAGTCCTCATCATATAAATTTATTATCATTTTTTTTACTGCATCTACTTCTAATAAATTGCTAGTCTTTAAGTATGCCTCTATTACTTGTGGCATTCCACCCAAAATCATGTATAGACGGAATAATCTCATTAGTTTACTATGTACTGTTTCCCCAAATGCAACTGAACTCTTTACAGAATCTCTTATTAGATTTGGAGTTGCTTGGTCTCCGAGTGCCCAACAGAATTCTTCAAAATCCATAGGGAACATTTTTAAATGCGTTTCCTCGCTTGGAATTAATATGCCTTCTACATTTTTCTTTATGCTCAACAATGACCCTGTTTCGATATAGTCATATCTTCCATCTTTGACTAAATGTTTTATTGCCTGTCTTGCCTTAGGGTTGAGTTGGACTTCATCAAAAATAATGACTGACTCGCCTCGATATAAGGGACTGTGTGTTAGGTATTGTATCTTTGTGAAGAAATAATCTAGGTCAGATAAATCGTCAAACAACTCGTTTATCTCTTTTGAAACATTTGAAAAATCTATCAATACGTATGACTTATATTCACTTCTGGCGAATTCTTCGACCACTGTTGACTTACCAACACGCCTAGCCCCTTTAACAAGCAATGCTGTTTTCGTTTGCTTATTTTTCCAGTTAAGCATTTGTTCATAAATTTTCCGCTTAAACATCATTTAAAAATTTCCTCTTTTGTCTATATTTTAACATATTTCACAAAAACGCAAAATTTTTATTGATAATTATTCACGAATACGCAAAACTTTTATAGACTGATTTGTACAAATCCGCAATTAATATGCCAAAGGGCTGAAAATTCCATTTTAGAATCCGCTAGTGAAAACGCTGCGCTATCCTTGTGTTGTTTTCCAACAATTGTTTTTTATGAAAGTTGTTATAACAGATTCATCATCGCCTTCATAATACTTAACAAGTAACTTTTTAAATTCTGGTACTTCTTTTTCAGGAATAACTAAAAAACCACCGCCATGGGCTATTAAGTAATGATTAGCAAAAATAACTGATGCTCTCTTGTTCCCATCAATGAAAATTTGTGTCTTCATACAATACAAACATAATTTAATTGCGACATCAATTGCTTGCCCATCTTCTCCAATAATCTCTAGTATTTTATCTTTAACATCTATCTCATTTGGTAGTGGAGGGACATAAGACGAACCGCCAATCGTAACAGGAACTCCTCGTATGCGGCCACCTTCAGCGAAAAACCCTTCATTTACAAGTCTTGCAATATGACTGAGCATATAATAGTCTGATCGGCTTGCTAATACATCTTTGTCTAAAATAAACTCCCATGCGTGTTTTAGATTTAAAATTTTCTGCACGTCAGTTGCTGTCATGCCATTTACTTTTCCATTATCTATAATTTCTTCAGTTTGTGGAAAAGATGTGCCTACGCCCTCCAACACGGCCTGATCATAAATATTCTTTTTCATATTTGCCCTTGCAAATGCAATGTTATTTATAACCTCAATAGATAATTCATCGTCTGAGTATCCAGCAGCAACCAACTGCTTTTCTATATGCCTTAATTCTCTCCTTATTTCTCTTATTTCTCGTGCATTACGAAGCAGTAGATTGTATAGTTCTTCGGTATATATCCCGACATATGTTGATGTCAATTTGCCAGCCGTTCGCTTTCTAATATATAAATATTTCCCATCACCACGCTCTTTAATTTCGGGCGCACCATCATATGGCATCAAATTTAACCTTGCATGAAGGTCTGCACGACGTCTAAGTAGTTCTTGTGTTTCGCTATATTTTATATCCAATTTTTTCTTGCTCCTTTGGGGAACTTTCTCTACTAAAATTATATTGTTTTGTTCCCCAAAATTCAATAGCGTGTGAAGGTAAATTGTATTTTGTAATTTATAGACTTCCAATTTTTGATTGTGTTTTCGGATGAGTAACCTATCTTCGTAAACATTGACATACAACACGTGATTAGCAATATTTACATGTCATTTTGCTATGAGGTATGCCCTCTCAACACTAATATTCCCATTTCCCCCTTACTTTTCTTCGTGTACTGGGTATTTGTATTTATCCTCTTCCGTTATTTTACGTATTACTTTACATGGTACTCCAGCAGCAATTACTCCATCTGGGATGTCCTTATTGACCACACTACCAGCCCCAATTATCACGTTATTACCAATAGTTACCCCTGGCAATATGCTTACATTTGTTCCAATCCATACATCATTCCCTATTGTAATTGGAAGCGCTATTTCTAAACCATTTGCTCTTTGTTCTCTATCAAATGCATGGCCCGATGTTGTTATTACACAATTCGGAGCGATAAAAACACTGTCTCCAAAAGAAACCTTTGCTGCGTCTAATATTGTGCAGTTATAGTTGGCAAAGAAATTGTTCCCAAGTTCTATATTGCTACCATAATCACAAAAGAAGGGTGCGTTAATTACAAAGTCCCCATTTATCTTTCCCAACAACTTCTTCATTATTTTCTGTTGTTTAGATAGATCCGATGGTTTGCAATGATTAAATTCATAACAGAAATCCATGCATCTAATTCTATCCTCAATGATGGCCTCGTCATTGTTCGCATCATACAAGTATCCCAACTGTGCTTTATCCCACTCTCTCATTTTCTCCCTCCATAGCCAAATGACTTCTTTTGCTATACCGTTATTCCCTTTACTTGTTTCTCATTAAACACTGCAAGTAGCCATTGCCTCTGTGCCTCATGGCTTTAATTTTATATCATATCTCTTGCGTTTCATATATGAACAGTATATTTTTATTATCACGCATCTGGTATACGCTAAAAAACGAACGTTCTTACTTACCTCTACAACGAGCTGTACCTATCTAACCATACAAGTGTCTACGATAAAGATATATTGAACTTTATTCTTCTAAAATGCTATACTGAATCTTGTTCTTGCGGATGTAGTTCAATGGCAGAACTCCAGCTTCCCAAGCTGGTAGCGTGGGTTCGATTCCCATCATCCGCTCCATTAAAAATCAATATTCGTTGATACTTCTGAAGTTACTTAACGCTATCTCCAAATCCAAACCAATTAAAACTATTACGATATTTATCGTCTGCGCTTTCCCCTTGTTTCGCACCAAGTGCTTCATTTGAAAAGAAATCACTTATATAGTTGTTTAAAATTGTTTCTTTAAAGATGTGGTATTTGTTAAGTTGTTCAAAATCTTTTTTCGTTATGCCTGTCGCCTCAAGGAATCTGTTTGGATCTGCGTTTTTAAATATCTCATTGAAATTAGTTTCTCTGTATACACTGATGTATAAAAACTCAAAAAGCCTTACAAGTATATGTTTAAGAATGTTACCAATGTCCTCTTTGGATTTTAAATCTGGGTCAATTTTTGCCAATGTGTTTCGCACTGCTTGTTTAAAAGAATTTACATAACAATTCATATAAATCATCCCACGATATTTCTCTGGAATGTTCTCTTTCCCTTTTAAATACCTATTCACAAAGTCGTTAATTTTGTTAGACGTTTCTTTGCAATACTCGATGTCTTCGCCAAATTCTTCTTTTATCTTATCAACGAACTTAAGTCCATCTGCTTTGCCACACTGCAGTTTCTTAATTTGAAAATCCAATCCTTTTAGATAATCTCTCTTAAAGCCATTGCTAAACCATATCCTTTGTTGTTCGTTATATCCAGTGGGCATATATTCGCTTATATACCTTTCTATCGCATCATCAATAACTTTTTGTACCTCTTCGGAATCATAATCCCCATACTTTCTCATGTCATTTAAGCCAAGTTCATACCCCTTCCGACCTCCTTGTGTCGCTTCTGGCGTATTAAACCCCTTATTATCTGGTTTTGGGAAATATGTGCGTGTTTTTGGTTTGCTGAATTTTGCATGCGCAAAGACCTTCTTTAATATCGAACTAACCTCTGGATCATTCATCATTTCGGCAATTGTTTCGTCATTTTCAATTCCTGTTACTTTCTGGATATTGGCAATTCTTTTTGAAAATGGTATTCCACTTGAATCTCCAAACTCCGCAAGTTGGAAGAAAACATCTTCGCTTATTTTATTTGCTATATCGCCATTTATGAAAATTGGAATATACCTAACTATTAGCTTTGCTATTTCTAATTTAGTTACTTGATACTCACTAGCAGACTCCTCTGCGTAATTGAGAAGCAATGCACTTGCTCGATCAATATTGAAATCAAATACTAACGACTCTCTTTTTAAAATTTTATCATTTTCTTTGTATGGTGTTTGAACTCTGAAAATTGCTTGGAAGTATTGTTCTGGACTACTCAAATCTTTCAATACAAATACACTTGACCATTTCTTTACAGTTACTCCTATTGTTAATTTGTTTACTGTTATCGCTATTGATCCAAATTTCCCCTTATTATCTGCTTCTTGAATGTTTGTATTTAAATATCTCAATGCTCGTTTGCCTGCTCCAACTGATTGTTGCGATAGGTTAATAATTTGATATTTGCTGAAATAATCATCTTCAAGTAACAAGTCCGCCATCGCTTCACACGCATTCTGGGTTGGCATGAGCCACAAACTGTGCTTAATTTTATTAGAAATCTCATTTGCTGAATATGGAGATATATAATTCGGTTGCACTTTTTTACCAGATATAACCCCTAACCATTCTTTAATTGCTGACTCGTATAAAAAGGTGCACGGCAAACTTGAGTTGTAATCCTTTTCTGTTTCAAAAAACCTATTCAACGAAAAATATGATTTCCCTAAAATCTTGTCTTCAGAAAAAATTTTGTCTGTTAGGTTTGAAAAAAGATTAGCCATATTGTATCCAAAGATTCTCATATCTGGGAAATGCTCATAATCTGGATTTACTACTTCAAAATTATCCTCTTCACTCTTAGGATACTTATTTCGTTGCTCATCAAAATATGAATATGTATAACTTGATTCGTCTGTGAATTCTCCTCGTGCTAAAACCTTAAATGGAGTTCCCGATAGACATAAGGTTTTTTTTGTGTGTATATTAAATTTTCTTAATATTGAATCTGCATCATTTGCTTTCCCATTATTTAATTCTTTCGCATAATCTCCTTCAAGATCTTCAAATGTTTCTTGGGTTCTACTGTTCCAAGCCCCAAAGTGGTATTCATCCAGTATTACTAAGTCCCAATCAACATCACTAACTTGTTTGAGTCTTGCCTTAACTGTTTTATCTTTGGTTTTCCCTAGATAGTTTTGTAAAGATAAAAATAAAACAAAGGATTCGCTACTTGTGGTCAACAGATTGAATTCGCCTCTTTTTAAGTTTTCGTCTGTGTAGTACCTGTATTCTTTTTCAATATGGTTTAAGTCTTCCCTCCAAGAGTCCTCAACTGCTGGAACAAATGTGAGGATTAAGATTTTATCTATTCCCGCTTCTTCACAATATTTGTATGTTGTATACGATTTTCCAAAACGCATTTTGCAGTTTAGTAAAAACCTAACACCTTTCTCGCTTTCAAAATATGCTTTAATTTTATCTATACATTCTCTCTGTTCTTTACGTGGAACAAAAACCGTTTTTTCGTTGTCTCTTACTTTTTTGAATAGATCTATCAACTCTTCCTTTGGAACATTTATAAACCACTCTTGCTCTTTCTCAACAATTCCCGCCTCTTCAAATTGTATCCTTTTATGCACCTTATAATCTTTAAAATCATCCTTATTAAAATCTAGACATACTCCCCAATAACAAACTTCTCTCTCCAATCCATATTTAGAGTATTGTTCTCCTGTGAGAGCAACTTCTTTTTCTTGCACACTAATTCTTGATTTTATTGCACGCCAAAATGTTTCGCCCATTTTACATTTTGTCATCCCTACTTTTATACCATGGGTTGTAAATTTAGTAAGTTGATACATATATAAAACTATTAAATCTTGGTTTGTATTGTTTTTATCATCTAAAGAATAAGTAACTAAGCCCTGTTTTGTTTTAACTTCATCTGTATTATTAAGAAATGAGGATTTGCTAACTGTAACTTCTGACATTTAGTCCTCCATTTCCTTAATGTTTTTCTGAATGAAGTCGATTTCTTCTTGATTTAACTTATATTTCTTAAATAACTGTATGTCTAATCCGTTAATATTGTCATCCCAATTGATATCAGAGTTGGCGGTAAAGTCTTGGATTGGGACAAATCTATATGTTCTTTGCGTTGTATTCTGTGTTTGCTTCTGAATTCCAACTAAGGCTCTAAAGAATTTCGTTTTAATATACTTAATAACATTTGAGGCTTGCATTTCCGTATCAAATGGTCCGATTTCTAAAAACGTTTCCGTGCATGCCTCTCCTGGCGTACTAAGTACTGGCGTACTAGGAACTTCTCCTATTGCTCCACACCCATATGCCTTTGCGATTAAGACTTTATACTTCTGAAAACATGGGCTCATCTTTGGGAATGGGTAATCTTTAGCCAAGTATTTCCAAGTTCTTTCTTTGTTTTCGCCTAAGCCGAAAACCCTATACCCCCCCCCGCTATTTCGTTGTTTGAAAATTCTGGCAAGCCATACTTTGTTGCATTCACCATTGTTTCCCCTTCTAAGCCATATGGCTTACGAGGGGAAACAATGGTGTCTAACATCTCCTTACTGGCTTTTTTAACTTTATTCAAAATTGAAATCAAAATTTCATCTCTTATAAATACATCACATCCATCCTCTCTAAGGAATCTTCTGCTTTTTCTAGGTGCTCCGCTTGCCATATGTGTTTCTATGTCACACTCACTACTATGGTCTCTATCCCACAAGAAAAAACATATTCCACCTTTTATATCATTGCTTGGGAAGCATTCCTTTGGGTTCACAAAATCCACAAGTTTAACAAATCGTCTATCGCTTAGCATTTCATCTCTGAAATCGTCAAGCCCCTTTCCGCATGCCATCCATCTTGAAGGCATAATCATGCTAATGTATTTTGGATTTAGTGTTTTTGCTTGCTGTACAAATTTTTGATAAATCGGCATTGCACTTGCTTGTGCTCCTCCATCACTTAATTGATATGGCGGGTTGCCAATTATTACATCGAACTTCATGTTTCTATCTCCCTTGAAAAATCTATCTTGTAAGTGCTCTAAAATTTTATATCCATCAAAATGGATAAACTCATATGCATATGTCTCTCTTTGATTTTTATCATTGTACGCTGACTTTTCGTCAATGCCACAATATTTACATTTCTTCCCATTGCTTGAATAATCATGGTCTGTATTTGGGGTTAAGATGTTACCTTCCGTTGTATCAAACCAAGTTCCATTCCCAATTGCATAACCGTTGACATAGTGTCCTTTCTCTTTTATACCATCGCACTTCCTGTTTGCATCACAACAATAATATAGAGTCCTTCTTGCAACATCTGATGTGAATCGTGTTTGTCCTAAAGAATAAATCATGTGTTGCAGGATATGTTTCTTTCTCGTTTCCTCATCCCTTATTACTTCTTTAAGACCCTTGTCTAATCTTAAGGCTATTTCTCTCTCAAATATTCCGTTCTTCGTTGCTGGATTTAACCACTTATAATTTGGATTGCTCCAAACTTCCTCTGGCAAAATATCCAATATCTTTCCGCATGTTGTGCTTGGTGTGAATACTTCGTCATTGCCAACATTTGTGATTGTCTCTAAAATGTCAAAGTTTTCAAGGTATTCTACAGCCTCCTCTATTAGTGTAAGATGTTGTTTTTCACCACTTAGAGCATCGTTTTTATTTCCCAATATTTACCTCATAACAAATTTTCATATTTTACTTTTCTATTAGTATCCCAGTCCATTATCACACATTTTATACCATTGTGATTCTTCAACGTGTCATTTTCACATCCCGGGCATTTTTGTTCTTCGTTTTCACTGTTCCCCCAAAGGTCAAGTTTTAATTCTTGCTCTACATGACAAGAATATGGCACTACTAGTTTTAATCCATCCATCTGCCATATGTTCCAACTAATAATCTCTGCTATTTCTAATAATAGTTCGTGTGGGGCGTCCGTATCGAATTTATTCTTATAGTATTCCTTATATGAATCTAGCAAATTTGTTCTTGCTATGTATAGGTTGTCTCCTTGAAATTCAAACCCATAAGTTGATTTCATTGCTGTTTTAGAATAGTCTAACCACTCTTCGTAAGTGTTCGCATTTTCGCTTAAAACTCTAAATTTCCTATCAAGAATCCCAATTCTTTCTGAAAGGGGTATCCTCTCACCACTAACTGAGTCATATATGTTCGCAATATAAGGTGCTTCTCCACAACACATTTCAAGTCTAATGCTCTTTATATAGTCTTGCCATTTGTGAGAATTGTTAAAGATTATCATATCTGTCTTTATCCATGAGTTATTTTTATTCTCTTCGTTGAAGACTCCTTTCTGCTCAAACCATGCATCATCTACCAGGTTGTTCTGCTTATTAATAATCCATGTTGGAGTGAATACTTCTGCATTGTCTTTACTTCGTATTAATTGTTCCCTCTTACTTTTTTTGCTTCGTGGTTTTATTACGGACAAATACTGTTCTTTTATTTCTTGGTCTCTGCCATACCCACTACCTTTTTTTTCATAATGCTCAGTTCCCCATATTATGTTCTTTTTAGTAGTTCTATCTTTTAAAAGAATTTTTATAATTTCTTGCTTTTCTATATCTACCATTAATCTTACCTTTTTATCTCTAACGTTGCTTTACATCTGTGCTTGCTCGCCGTCTCAACAATTTCTATTATATTGGATTTTAATAAATTTATGAACTTCTTCAATACACACTTGTATTCATTGTGTATTTCTTAATGACATGATGGTAAAACTATATTTCCTTTTCACATAATCATTCCTATAGTGTAAAGGTTATTTGTATCATGTATTTACCTATATTCTTAAGTCGAAGTAGGGTTTGTTTTTCTTCTTCCATAATTAAGTTTATTGCATTAAACTCATAAAAATGTGTCAATGTTTTGCGTTGTTCTTTTGTTTTTACTAATATGTGGGCTGTTCACAAACTTGACAATTAATAGTCCTGTCTAAATTTTGACGACTCCAGCATCTGAAAGCAAACATCCATTCTCATCATTCTTGTCTCATTTTTTTTTCGTAGGTTATAAAATATACATTTACACTTTGTTTTCTTGTTCGGTCAGAGTGCCCCTCATCATTTGAATCTCACTTGCAAATTAAGTTTTATGAAACTTTCGCCATTCTCGCTGTACACTTCGCCAAAGCCATGCCTTGATGTAGATGCTGTCTCGTATTTAGTATTCTGCAATAAATATTCTTCAAAAGAATTTCTGTTATATATATGATATGCCAAAACGTTTCCTTCCTTTGTAACTATGATGTAACCTCCTGTAGCCTCATCCACACCATCCCAAGCAGTACTTGGTTTCATCCCCAACGCAACTGCGGTTAAGAATTTTTTAAATTTGTATTTGTACGTATTTACGCTGCCATAGTTCATAGGGTTCTCTTGTTCAAGTTTCGCGACTATTTCATCACAATTACTAATCCCATCTCTATAATAATATAAAAGCGTTTCAGCAATTATTTTGTCCATATTGCTATCAACTAAAACCAAATTATCCTCAAAGTTTTTATTCTCCATTCCACAATATTCAAGAATTGCGTTCTCTTCAATTATTTTACTTATGCGTCCTCTAACGTCGATATGATATTTTCCGCCAACCACTTTACATATTTCGTTTATTTCTCTTATTGAGTCAGTATACATATTCTTTATTTTATAAATAAAATTTGTTGTTTTTCCTGCATTCAACAAAGTAGGTGGCGATCCAATTTCTGATTTTATTGAAAATCCAACAGTTGGACTGTAGCCTGTGTTTATATCAATAATTTTTACTCTTATATCACTTTTATCGTTTGCTGAGGCTGAAAGTTTGTAACATAAAATTTTATCCATGAATTTCTGTGTCTTCTCTACTGAAAAAGCACCTACAGAATTTTCTCCATTTATTTCATTGAACAATTGTGCAGATTCGACTATAAAATCGCTTGTTGACAATTCTTGTACCTTTGACCCATTAAGATATATTGTTACCCCTTCACCAACGACATATTCTTTAATTTCGCCTTTGCTTTCTTCTCTAATTATTTTGATTATGGGAAAATATACATCATCCAATTTGTTTAATTTGCTATCGGCTGCATACAGTTTACCTTCCGCTAAAAGTCTCAATAATACATATATCTCCGACCATTCTCCTTTATTCCCCTTAAGCATAGTTCTCACCTTTAAATAGCAACTTTTTCAAATATCTCTGCTCTTTTAATTGTTTCCATATTCATCTTTTCAAGTTGCACCTTTATCTGTTCTGCGATTGCTCTCACAACTGGCACTGTAACGGAATTCCCAAACTGCTTATACAAATGCGTATCTGCAACTACAAACTTAAAATCGTTTGGAAACCCTTGTAACCTTGCCCATTCTCTCGGAGTCATCTTGCGAACAGACTCTCTATTAACCTCGCCTCGTATGTGGGTAACTGGAGTGAAATCTGTTAAGCGTTCATCAATTATAAGATTTTTCTCTCTCCCCATACCTCCGCATACAACTGCACCTGCCACAGAATCAAGTTCTCTAATTTCATATCCAAACCCATTTCCTTTTGAGAGATGTCTCTCTTTATGCCTTTTCAGTGCAACCAAATAGGTGGTAGATAAATAATATTTAGACGATACTTCATTCTCCTCAACTATATCTTTTATCACCTTTGTACTATCTGTTTTTTCAGGAAATATAAATCTTTCAGGAGCTATATCGTTTCTAAATCCTACAATATAAATCCTTTCCCTATTTTGCGGCACACCGAAATTTCTACTATTTAATATTCTATAAAATACCGTATAACCCAAATCCTCTAAAATGCTTTTTATAACTCGAAATGTTTGACCCTTGTCATGATTAAGGAGATTCTTTACATTTTCGCAAAATACTACCTTCGGTTTATGATATTTGATTATTCTCGCTACATTAAAAAATAACGTGCCTCTTGCATCCTCAAAACCTCTTCGCTGTCCTGCAAGTGAAAAGGCTTGGCAGGGGAATCCTGCAAGCAATATATCGTGTCTAGGAATATCCTTTTCATCGACTTTAGTAATATCTCCAGAAACCTCTAATCCATCATCAAAATTTGCTCTATAAGTCTCTACTGCTTTATTATCCCATTCGCTTGCAAATACTGTTCTAATCTCGTTTTTAAATGCTTGGTCAAAGCCAAGTCTTATTCCGCCTATCCCTGCAAATAAATCAATTGATCTATACATTTTGTTTTCCTCGTTCATATCTACTGTGTTTTAACTTCATTACTATTTCTCAATATCTTTCTTTCTTACGTAAAGATTGTACAAACTTGTAGTTTCTTGATTATCAAATTTCACATAACTTCATACAACATTTCTTCATAAAGTTTATAGCCCTCTAACAGATACATACTGTCATTTCTTATGTCCCTGATCTTAGTATATCAATATATTGGTTATAACTATATATTTTATTTCTATTTCGCTCATGTACTAGGTTGAGAATTCTAAGTTGTTCAAATTTATGCACTGCCGATGCAACTGTATTGTATGCCACTGATAAGTCTTCTGCTGTTTTTCCTATTTCAATAATTGGATGTGCCTCTAGGTAGTTAAAGAGTTTCTTCATTGTTGCCATTGTTCTTTGGGTATAGTCTTCACCCTCTATCTTGCCTATGTTTGTCTCTCTTAGGGAAATTAATTGATCTGCAGTGTCAATGGCGGATTTGCCACTGGCGGATATTCCATCTAAGAAGAACTTAATCCATTGCTCGTAATTCCCAGTTTTTCGCACTGCTGACATCCTATCATAATATTCAATTTGATTTTCTTTCAAGTATAACGACAAATATATTGATGACGTTTTAAGTATCCCTTTATTTATTAAATATAAGGTTATAAGCAATCTTCCTATTCGTCCGTTCCCATCTAGGAATGGATGAATCGTTTCAAATTGATAATGAATAAGTGCGATCTTAATTAAATCATCTAATCCTTCGTCTTCGTTAATATATTTTTCTAAATCAGATAATGCCTCTTTCATGTAAGATATGTCAGGCGGAACATGCCTTGCTGTGTTGATTGTAGATCCTGCACCTCCAATCCAATTCTGGCTTTTCCTAAACTCACCTGGACTTTTATCTTTTCCCCTTATTCCAGACAATAATACTTTATGAGTTTCCAATAGCAATCTATTACATAGCGGCAACGTATCCATTCTACTTATGGCGTATTTTATAGCCTTAATATAGTTGACTACTTCTTCTACATCAGCATTGATATTAGTATCAATATTTGGATCGAAAATATCTTCTAACGTTGCTTGAGTTCCTTCAATTTGCGATGATAATAAGGCTTCTTTTTGTACATACATAGAAATGAACAAATCAATGTTCGGAATGTACGTTGCCCTATCATCCAAGACACCCAACATTTTATGTGCCCTTATTAGTTTTGCTGTCATTTCGTCATCTATTAGAATTGGCGGATCTGGTGGCAACTTAGAAGGATGAAATGCATAATATGCAATCTCGCCAAATAATTGTTTCTCTAATGTGCCTGCTCTTTCTTTCATCCTTTATTCTCTTCCTTATTTGAAATAACGTTATAACTATACCACATTTATTTCAGAAAAACAATGGTTTTTGAAATAGTGTTTTATGTAAGATCCCCGATGAGTTTTTTGGGTTTTGTTGGTGTCTGAAGATTAAGTACCTGCTAGCAATGGCAAAAAGTTATCAACCACAAAAAGCCATAACACGTATGGCTCTTGGTGTTTCTATTTTTAATTTGGATTTATTTAATTTCTGCTGTTGCTCCAGCTTCTTTAAGTTTTGCAGCCAATGCTTCTGCATCTTCTTTTGAGATACCTTCTTTAACTGCCTTTGGTGCTCCGTCAACAATTGCCTTTGCTTCAACCAAGCCAAGTCCTGTTGCGTCCTTAACTGCCTTAATAACTTGAACTTTGTTTGCTCCAACTTCTTTCAAGATTACATCAAATTCTGTCTTCTCTTCTGCTGCTGGACCTGCTGCTGGACCTGCTACACCTGCTGCTGCAACTGGTGCTGCTGCACTAACTCCGAACTCTTCTTCCAATTGTTTAACAAAGTCTGAAAGTTCTAATACAGACATTTTTTTAATTTCATCCATTAATTTCTTTAAATCTGCCATTTTTCTATTCTCCTATTCTTTTATTTTTAATTTTGTTTTTGTTCTGCAATTTTATTTAAGCAAATTGCAAGCTTTGTGATTGGTGATTGCATACTACCAAGCATTTTTGCAAGAAGTACTTCTCTTGGTGGTATTTCTGAAACTTGTTGCATCTTTGCTTCATCCATAAATTCGCCATCTACAAGTCCGCACTTTATTGCCATTTTACTGAACTTTTTGATTGCTTCAGCGATGGTTTTTGCTGGTGCTACTTCGTCTTCATTTGAGAATGCCAACGCTGTAGGCCCATTTAATGCTTCATCAAAGTTAGTGTTTCCTAAATCATTAAAAGCCTTCTTAACAAGTCTGTTCTTTAAAACAGCATATGAACACTTGTTGTCTCTCATAGACTTTCTTAGTTCTGTATCTTCAGAAACTGTTAGCCCTTTATAGTCAACAAGAACAATAGTCTTTGCTGCTTTTATCTTAGCCTTGATTTCTTCAACTTGCTTTGATTTTTCTTCAATTATTACTGTTGATGCCATATTGCCTCCTTATAAAATAATAACGTCATTCCGTTGAGAATGACGCTAAAAAACTTCTTTAGATCATCCTCGGCAAGTATTACAGTTACGGCATATGCCACTTGCTGTCTTTGGAATATGCAAATATTATCAAATAATCTTTGTTACTGTCAAATATTTACGATTATATTTTGTATGTCATTTTGATACTTGGTCCCATTGTTGATGTTACATACAATGATCTCAAATATACACCTTTTGATGCAGATGGTTTTGCTTTAACTATTGCATCCATTAATACTTCATAGTTCTCAAGTAACTTGTCTACGCCAAATGATTTCTTGCCAAATGGTACGTGAATAATTGCTTGTTTATCTACTCTGTATTCTACCTTACCAGCCTTAATGTCTGATATTGCTTTCTTAATATCTGTAGCAACCGTTCCTGACTTTGGGTTAGGCATTAATCCTTTTGGTCCTAAAACCTTACCTAATCGTCCAACCAAGCCCATCATATCTGGCGTTGTTACAATTACGTCATAGTCAAACCAATTCTCTTTTTGAATCTTTTCAACCATGTCTTCTGCCCCTACAAAATCAGCACCTGCTTCTTTTGCAAGTTCTACGTTTTCACCTTTAACAACCGCAAGAACTCTAACCTTCTTACCTGTTCCGTTTGGTAAAACAACAACTCCTCTAACTTGTTGATCTGCGTGCCTTGGGTCTACTCCCAACTTTGCGTGTAGCTCAACTGTTTCATCGAACTTTGCTTTGGCTGTTTGAACTAGTATTTCGATACCTTCCTTACCTTCATAAAGTTTTGAGGAATCTATTAATTTCTTTGAATCTACGTAATGTTTGCCTTGTTTCATACTTCCTCCTAACCTTCTACCAATATTCCCATACTTCTTGCAGTTCCTTTAACCATTTCCATTGCTGATTCAACTGAACTTGCATTCAAATCTGGCATCTTCATCTCTGCAATCTCTCTTACTTTAGCAAGTGAAAGTTTTGCAACTTTGTCTCTGTTTGGAGCTGCAGATGCTTTTTCAATTTCGCATGCTTTCTTAATTAAGACTGGGGCTGGAGGTGTTTTGTATACCATTGAGAAAGTACGATCTTGATAAATCGTAATTACTACTGGGATTACTAACCCTGCTTGCTTTGCTGTCTTTTCATTAAACTCTTTAGTTAAACCTGGTAAGTTAATTCCGTATGGACCTAGTGTTGAACCTACTGGTGGTCCTGGTGTTGCTTTACCAGCTGGTAGTTGTAACTTTACTACCGCAGTAATTTTCTTAGCCATATATCCTCCTGACTAATGTGGTTTTGCGAGTACAGTAATAGATTTATACTCTCCCACTTCCAATAAGGTTTCCCTTATATCGCTTTATTTATACAGAAACTGCATCAATTTGTGCAAAGCTCAACTCTACGTTTGTCTCCTTGCCAAAGAAATCAATTGCAATTTTTACTGTCTGTTTTGCTTCGTTGATACTCTTGATTACTCCGATATTGTCTGCCAATACTCCACTGTTAACCTTAACGAGATCGCCTATCTTCATATCAATATTTTCTATTTCAACGATTTCTAATTCCATTCTCTTAACTTCTTCTTCTGTTAAAGGTAATGGTCTTCCTTTTGGTCCTACAAAGCCTGTTACTCCACGTGTTTGTGTTATTAAATACCAATTATGAGTTGAGTAAATCATTTTAATAAACACATAAGTTGGGAACTTCTTCTGTATTACCTGTTTCTTTTTACCAGATGACTCATCTATGCTACGAACTTCGGGAACTTTTATGTCTACAATTTCATCTTCCAACTTGTTATTAACAACCATGTTTTTCAAATCATTTTCAACGATAGACTCATATCCAGCATACACGTGAAGTATATACCATTGTGGTTTTTCTTGAGTTTGATTTGCGTTTTGATTATCTATATTTTGTTCCATCTTTCACCCAATAACTTATAAGAATAAATGTACCCACTTGCCTTTAACTATTAAACTGAATAGTCCAACAAGTACGTAGTCCATTAATAACAAGATTAGGAAAAACAATAAAACTACAACTAATACAACTAGACTGTTAGAAAAAACTTCTTTTGGCTTAGACCACGTTACTCTTTTTAACTCAGATCCTGTAGCCTTCAACCCCTTACCCATTCTTACGAATATGTTAGGTTTCTTCTCTTTTTGTTTCTTCTTGTCTTTATCGTTTTTGTTATTAACAACTTTGTTTTTCTTTGTATTAACGACTTCTATCTTATCGCTTTTAAACGCTGCCTTTTGTTCCTTTTCAGGTTCTTCAGTATTTTCAACAGCAACAACTTCATCTCTATTTTCAAGACTTTCGTTGCTTTCGTTTTGATTGCGATTTTTTTTCTTAGACATTATATTCCTTAACTATTTTGTTTCTCTATGCAATGTGTGTTTTTTACAAAATCTACAATACTTATTGAATTCCATTCTATCTGGATGAGATTGTTTATTCTTCTTTTGCTCGTAGTTTCTTTGCTTACACTCTGTACATGCAAGAGTTATTCTAATTCTTGCGTCTTTTGATGCCATCTCTCTTTGTCTCCCTTTAACGGCGGAAATCCATATGGCATAGCATGCCACATAGAACTCCTAACCATTTAAAATAAATTTGAAGAACCTAATTATTCAATAATTTTAGAAACAACACCTGAACCAACTGTTCTACCACCTTCACGGATAGCAAAACGTAGTCCTTCTTCGATAGCGATTGGAGTAATCAATTTGATTTCCATATCTACGTGATCTCCAGGCATAACCATTTCTTTATCTTTTGGTAAAGTAATAGTTCCTGTTACGTCTGTTGTTCTAAAATAGAATTGTGGGCGATAACCATTTAGGAATGGTGTATGTCTTCCACCTTCTTCTTTTGTCAATACGTATACTTGTGCTGCAAATGTTGTGTGTGGTTTAATTGAACCTGGTTTTGCAAGAACTTGACCTCTTTGGATGTCTTCTCTTTGAATACCACGTAGCAATGCACCGATATTGTCTCCGCCTTCTGCGTAGTCAAGCATCTTTCTAAACATTTCAATACCAGTTACTGTTGTCTCTTTCTTTTCTGTTGATAGTCCAACTAATTCAACTTTATCACCAACTTTCAAAGAACCTCTTTCTACTCTACCTGTTGCAACTGTTCCACGTCCTGTGATTGTGAATACGTCTTCAACTGGCATTAAGAATGGCTTATCTGTTTCTCTCTTTGGATTTGGGATATAACTATCAACTGCTGCTAGCAACTCTTCGATTGGCTTAAATGCTGGGTCGTCCCACTTACCTGCAAGACCTGCTTCCATTGCCTTTAATGCTGAACCTTTGATGATAGGTGTCTTGTCGCCAGGGAAATCATATTCTGTTAATAGATCACGAATTTCCATTTCAACAAGTTCTAACAACTCTGGATCGTCAACTTGGTCGCACTTGTTCATAAATACGATGATGTATGGAACACCAACCTGTCTTGCCAACAAGATGTGCTCACGTGTTTGTGGCATTGGTCCGTCAGAAGCAGCAACAACAAGGATTGCTCCGTCCATCTGTGCAGCACCTGTAATCATGTTCTTAACATAGTCTGCGTGTCCAGGGCAGTCAACGTGTGCATAGTGTCTGTTTGGTGTTTCGTACTCAACGTGTGATGTGCTGATCGTTATTCCTCTTGCCTTCTCTTCTGGCGCCTTGTCGATTTCATCATACTTTAAAATTTGTCCACCACCTCTAGATGAACTAAACATTGTTAACGCAGCAGTAAGTGTTGTTTTACCGTGGTCAACGTGTCCAACTGTACCAATGTTAATATGTGGTTTTGTTCTTTCAAATTTAGCCTTAGCCATTTTTCTTTTCCTCCAATTTTATTATTTTGTTATATAAATTATTTCAAATTATATCATATCATTTTATATTCTGACAAACAGAATTTATTTCTTTGCTCCAGTCTGAATTATCTTGTCTGCGACTTGCTTTGGAACTTCTGCATATCTGTCGAATATCATTGCAAACGATGCTCTTCCTTGTGTAACGCTTCTTAGTGCTGTTGCATAACCAAACATTTCTGACAATGGCACTTCGCTTTCAACTACTTGTGATCCGCTGTTTGCTTCAATACCTCTTACAGATCCTCTTCTGCCTGTTATGCTCTTCATTACATCTCCAAGATATTCATCTGGTGTTTTTACTTCAACCTTCATGATTGGCTCTAACAATACTGGTTTTGCTTTTTCTGCTGCCGCTCTAAATGCCATTGATCCTGCAATCTTAAACGCCATTTCCGAACTATCTACTTCATGTGTACTTCCATCAATAACTCTTACTTTGAAATCAACAGTGTCGTATCCTGCTAATACTCCAGACTTACTTGCGTCCTTAATTCCTTCGTTAATTGCGTTAGCAAATTCCTTAGGGATAATTCCACCAACTGTTTCATTAGCAAATTCATATCCTTTACCTTCATTTGGTTCAAGGATAATAACACAGTGCCCATATTGTCCATGTCCACCGCTTTGTCTGATGTACTTGCCTTCTGCTTGTGCACTTTGTCTAATTGTTTCTCTATAACTAACTTGAGGTTGACCTACGTTTGCTTCTACTTTAAATTCTCTGAACATTCTGTCAACGATGATGTCTAAGTGTAACTCGCCCATACCTGCGATGATTGTTTGTCCTGTTTCCTTATCTGTATATGCTCTAAATGTAGGATCTTCTTCTTGTAACTTAACAATTGCGTTTGCCATTTTCTCTTGGCTTGCCTTTGTCTTTGGTTCAATTGCAACCTTAATAACTGGGTCTGGAAAAACCATACTTTCAAGTGCAATTGGCCTTGCCTTATCACACAATGTTTCACCAGTTGTGCTTATTTTCAAACCAACAATTGCTACGATATCTCCAGCATATGCTTCTTCCACATCTGTTCTTGTGTCTGCATGGATTCTAACAATTCTTCCAATTCTTTCCATCTGGGATTTCTTTGAATTGAAAACGCTTGACCCTGTTTTAAGTGTTCCTGAGTATATTCTTATGAATGATAACTTCCCTACGAATGGGTCAGTAACTACCTTAAATACTAATGCTGAGAATGCTTCCTTATCATCTGGTTTTCTAACTTCTTCTTCCTCTGTCTTTGGATGTGTCCCCTTAATCTCTCCAATATCCAATGGGTTTGGTAGATATTTAATAACACCATCAAGCATTAATTGAACACCTTTGTTCTTGTATGATGATCCACAGAAAACTGGAGTTATTTGCATATCAATTGTTCCCTTTCTCAATGCTTTTTCTAACTCATCATTTGTTATTGAATCATATTCTTCCATTACAACTTTTTCAAATAGTGCTTCATCAAAGTCTGCCGCTGCTTCAATAAGTGCTTTTCTTGCTGCTTCTGCCTTTGCTTTATATGTTGCTGGAATTTCTTTCTCTTCGATTGTTACCCCTTTATCTGCTTCGCTGAAATATAGGGCTTTCATCTTCATGACATCAATAACTGCTTCAAATTCATTTTCTTGTCCGATTGGTAACGCACATACAACTGTTCTTGCTCCAAGTTTTTCTTGCATTGCTTTGAGAACGTTTTCAAAGTTTGCACCATTCATATCCATCTTATTAACGAATGCTATTCTTGGTACTTTGTATGTATTTGCTTGTCTCCAAACGTTTTCACTTTGTGCTTCTACCCCGCCTTTGGCACAGAACACAGCAACTGCTCCGTCCAATACACGCAAACTTCTTTCAACTTCAACTGTGAAATCAACGTGCCCTGGAGTGTCAATAATGTTTATTTGATGACCTTTCCATGTTGCTGTTGTTGCTGCAGATGCAATTGTGATTCCTCTTTCTCTTTCTTGCTCCATGAAGTCCATTGTTGCTGAGCCATCGTGAGTTTCTCCTAGTTTTCTATTTACACCTGTATAGAAAAGGATACGTTCTGTGGTAGTTGTCTTACCAGCATCAATGTGAGCCATAATTCCAATGTTTCTAATTTTATCTAGTGAGTATTCTCTCATTCTTACCACCTAAAATGTGCAAATGCTTTGTTTGCTTCGGCCATACGATGCATTTCTTCTTTCTTCTTAACTGATCCGCCTGTCTCGCCGTATGCATCAATTATCTCTCCTGCTAATCTTTCGATCATTGTTTTTTCACTTCTCTTTCTTGCAAAATCAACAATCCAACGAATTGCTAATGTTTGTCTTCTATCTTCTCTAATTTCCATTGGCACTTGATATGTTGAACCACCAACTCTTCTTGCCTTTACTTCCAAAACTGGTCTAACGTTCTCTAACGCTTTTTCAAATATATCCATTGGCTTTGAAGATAACTTCTTTGCCGCTTCTTCAAATGCTGCATACACAATTCTTTGTGCTATTCCTTTTTTCCCGTCTAACATTACCTGATTAACCAATTTTGTAACTACTTTGCTGTTATAAATTGGGTCTGGCAATACATCTCTTTTTGGGACGCCACTTCTTCTTGGCATATTCTCCTCCTATATTATTTCCTAAAAATCTTTATTTAGGGCGTTTTGCGCCGTATTTACTTCTTGCTTGATTTCTCTTTGCAACACCCGCTGCATCAAGAGCACCACGAATTATATGGTATCTAACACCAGGCAAGTCTTTAACTCTTCCACCTCTGATAAGAACAACGCTGTGCTCTTGTAGGTTGTGTCCGATTCCTGGAATGTATACTGTTCCTTCCATTCCGTTAACCAATCTTACCCTTGCAATCTTTCTCATAGCAGAGTTAGGCTTCTTTGGTGATGTTGTTGTAACACTCAAACAAATTCCTCTCTTCTGTGGGCATTGTTGCATGATTGGGGTCTGACATTTTGACTCCTGTTTTTTTCTACCCTTCTTAATCAACTGATTAATTGTTGGCATCTCGCTTCCTCCTAATTTATTTTGAACTGCCGCCTCAACCACTGACTGCAATTCGCAATATTTACTTCCGCTCACACCTTTGGCGTCGGTAAATATCTTCACACATCAAAAATATGCCGTAATTTCTTACAAGCCAAAATATGTTACTAATAATTTAAATCAGTGTCAACAAAATTTTATATGCTAATTTTTGATTTTTTTGTATCTGTTTTTTTTATTTGGTTGCTTATTAAATTGTCCAATATAAATGTTTCACGATAAACTTCAATACACTTTTTATAGTTTGCTTGCCTCAACAAACCATATCCTAACGTTGCTAATGTTATTGGATTGCCAAAAAACTAGAAAAGTTACTTCTAAAAAGTACTATTATCTCCTAGTTGTCTAATATGCAAAATATCTTTGTGTCCACCCAATTCTGCGGATGGACAACTTACAAATCATCTAAGCCTTTGCTTTGTTCTTCTTCTCTTCTGAAGCAAGCATGAACAAGGATACGATGTCTACTATTCCGATGAAAAATCCTACTATTAACAGTGCAAATATAACGGCATTTTTGTCTTCCTTTTGTCCATATTCAACAGTAATCATTATGTGCAAAATAAATGCGACTAACGATATTACGCTTGCTGCTATAAACACTAATATGGTGAAAGCAACTGCTCCAACACCAAGCCCTGTTAGAATACTTGTAATGTTTGTAATACTTCCTGCTAAACCAGCGGTTAAACTTGCTGCAACTGTAGCAATTAAAAATATTGAATAGATTACACCTAATACCATATTTGTAATCACAAGTGTTGCTGTTGTTATTGCCTTTTTTTCAAGACCAGTGTCTACTCGTTTAATTACCTTTTCTTCGCTCTTGAATTCTTTTTTTGCCTCTACTGTTTCGCTTTTTATTTCTTTTGGCTCTTCCGTAATCTCTTTTTTTTCTTCTACCGTCTCATTCTTAAGATTCTCTAGTTCTTCCATTTCTTCTCTCTCCTCTTTTTTTAAATATTATACCCTATTATTTACAACAACCCTATCATTTTATGATTTTTTGTTCTATTGGCACTCTCTTCTCTTCTGCGGCTGTACACATAAATAGGGCTACAACATCTAGAATTGGAACGACTATTCCAACTATAAGCAAAATATGAACGACATCGTCGTTGCCTCTAATTTGCCCATATTTTACAGTGATTATTATGTAGTAGACCATATATGCAATCCCTAGTGCAGCCATAATCAATCCCGACCACATCAACAAAAACTTACTTGCATATGAACCCAACCTGAACCCACCATTTCCCATAGCAACGACTTGAATCATAATAATTATTGGTATACAAATATATGTCACAATACCACTTATTGCTGCGTCCTTTGCCTTCTTCTTAAGACTTTTTTGATGCGTCATGACTACTGTTTGTTCTGGTTTGTCTTCTCTCGTTTCTTCTTTAGGTTGTAACTCTTCCATATCGCTTCCTCTCAATTAAAAACATTATAAATCACCCCCCCCCCCATGAGTGTCAAGACTAAAGTTGTGTTAGAGAATGTTTTTTTAATATTTAACTTGAGTTGTTTTTTTGTTTTGCTATTGTTTTATATGATTTTAGGCTGTTTTTGCTAAATTCCTATAGCGTGGGGGTTGGAAAATTACTGTTTATTCTAAATCATCAAACTTAGACTTTATTTCATCTATACTTTTCTTTTCTTTAGTAGCCAAATTATTCTCATAATATATATTTCGGTCTCAATCCACAATCCTACTATAAGCCACATTTACATTCAAACACGATGTATGAATTGTATCACAGTTATGTATATTAGTAATTTCCCAACTCTCACGCTATAGGTACGTTTAACTCAGTCAGCAAAG
>CAUSLO010000011.1:0-31935 GCA_963532875.1 uncultured Clostridia bacterium
CTGTTTTACTGGGGTTTTCGTGGGTTGGTGTGCCCACAACTGTCAAAGATGAGAGATAGGCATCTATGCACTTAGTAATACATCAATTGAAGAAATCACGATGCCAAATACAGTAAATAAGATTGGAGAGATAGCATTTGATGATTGTAAAAAACTGAAAACAGTAACACTAAATGAAGGCTTAAATGAAATAGGATACTCAGCATTCAGTGACACATCGATCGAAACAATTACAATCCCAGGAACTGTAAACTACACAGGAAATCATGCATTCTCATTCTGTAAAAATCTAAAAACAGTAACATTAAATGAGGGAGTAAAATCTATAGGAAACGCTGGATTTTTAGAGACATCAATAGAAGAAATGGTAATTCCGAGCACGGTAGAGAAAATAGAGGCATTCGCATTTCATGGCTGTATAAGGCTAAAAAAAGTAACATTAAATGAAGGATTAAAAGAGATAGGATATAATGCATTCGAAGACACATCAATCGAATCAATAACAATCCCAAGCACGGTAGAAAAGATTGAAGGGGCGGCATTTTTTCATTGTAATAACCTCACTCGAATAGACTGTAAATTAAAGAAAAGTTACGTCGAAGCAAATGAGAGTAGTTTTGAAGGACTTATTACCAAAACACCTATAATCAACTGGCTCAACGGATAAAGTAAAAACAATGAAATATAACGGCAAGTATGGATGTCCTCACCGATGTCCATATTTCATTTATAACCATTTCCTCACATTCTAAGGTCTCTGCACTCACCGTTGATAATCCCCTCGAAAGAATCCTAATCATCAAAACTAGGGCATACAGGGGCGATATTTGGGGCAAATTCGATATGATCAGGTAGCAATTTTGGGTGCGTGTGTTTGTAGAGTATTCTTGATAATGTTTTTTGTGGGGGGGATAGAAAGAATAGAACGGGTTAGAGTACAGTTTTTATTGACGATTCATTGAATGAAGATATCGTTTAGATAATGTTTTGATCCCGTTGTATTAACATCTCTAACAAGCGATTGCTTACATAAAAGTTTGAAGTTTGTTAAACTGTATTAAACGCGTTGCACACCAACTTTTGTGAGGTACATAATGTCTATAGGAACAAATATTAATATATTAAGAGAAGAAAAGGGATTTACTAGAGAGCAACTTGCTGATTTATTAGGCGTCACATTTAAAGTTGTTGAATCTTGGGAAAATGATGACTATCAGCCAAGCAGAGATGACCAAAAGAAGATAGCAAAGATTTTTAAAGTACCATTGTCAAGAATTAATACGACACAAGAAAAACCATTTAAAACAAAGGAAGCAATATATGATTGAGGACACATGAGGGAATATGTTGAGCGAGTAGCAAAGAAATGCAACTTGAATGATACATTAAAGAGTATTGAGTATGCAGTAGAATCACACTATGGACAAACAAGAAAAAACTCAGAAGTTCCTTACATATATCATCCCTTAAATATGGCTTGTCACGCACTGGCAATGGGGATTAGAGATGATGCGTTAATTTCCGCAATACTTTTACACGATGTAATTGAAGATTGCGGGAAGGAAGAGCGTGAGTTACCAGTTGGAGACGAGTCAAAAGAAATAGTAAGACTTATGACAAGAAGGAAATCAAAAGAGAACACAACTGAAAGTGATATGGAAATGTACTACAATGCAATTTGCGATAATGTAAAGGCATCAATAATAAAGTGTATTGATCGTTGCAACAATTTAACAACAATGTCGTGGGGACTTAGTAAGGAGAGGATGTTTCAAATGATAAAAGAAACTGAGAGATATTATCCAAAGTTATTAGAAACAATAAAGAAAACAAGTGAATATAATGACATTGCTTGGCTATTAAAATATCAAATAGAAAGTATGTTAGATATATACAAGAGGTTGCTGTAGAAATATAAGGAATAAAGTAGAGGTGTGCATTGCAAAGATGTTTGATATTAGTGACGTAATATATGCTCAAAGGTAATTTATGGAAAGAATTAACAAACTGCACATAGTAACTGGCACTCTATTCGACTATTTGGATGACAAAGATTTAATCGTTAATAGCAATAATAAATATATGTTATATGGCAGTGGCATTTGTGGACAAATATATAAACGAGCAGGCATACGAGAATTAGAAGATTATTGTCAAAAAAAATTTACTAAAAATATGGAAGTGAATGAGATACGATTCACGCCAGGTTTTGGTTTAAATGTGGATATTTTACATATCTATTGTCCAAAGTTCTTTGAATCAACAAATCCTTATGCGGAATTGCTTGATAGTTATTATTTAATATTCAATAGTGCTGCCCAAAAGGGTTATAAAAATATTATTAGTGTTAGTTTGGGAACGGGTCATCACGGTTATAAGCATGAATGTGTTGGATCTAAAGTGTATGAAAAACTAAGAGAACTTGTTGAGGAGTTTGATGTGGAGTTTTATTTAGTTCTACCAAATGAGCAAGCATCAATGTGTTATGTCTCGAGAGAGGAAACATAATGAACTCAATTATTATTAATAGAATGTATGCTGGGGAGTATTTGACTCGCGGTATTGGCGGTGGCGAGGTTATAAATTTACTTCATTCAGATGAGGGAATAAATTATTGCTTTATTAATCCGCAAGGCTTGTTTAATTCAAGGTATGATAATACGGTTCGTGCAGTTATTCACACGAGATTATATGAAGCTGGGTGTTTTGAAGTAATAGGGGTTAGTATCTTAAATCATGAAAGTCAGTTGGTGCATGCAAAAGGATGCAGGTTAAAAGAAAAACTTGAAATTTGCTCACAGGAGTTAAAAGAATATACTAAAAAACATCCTATTAATTATGGTGGAGTTCCTTACATAAAAGATACAGAAGAATGGGTGCCTATCACTTTTAAATCAGAGAAACTGTTGTATCCGAAGAGACAAATCTTTATACTAGATTCGCATTACAATAAAACAGTTAGTGACTGTATTATTTCTTACAAAATGGCGGACAAACGTTTCGCAAAGCAGTCGTTGCATATGTATATTGACGACATTAGTACACCAGATTCCTTTAATGAAATTATGAGAATGATTAATGACGAGGAGATTTGGTGTGAAAAAATAACTAGAATAGATAATGAGAAACATAATAATCATTTCAATTTTTTAACCTTAATCGGCAAAGAGGATGATGAATTGTCTTTCTCAAATATGTTCAATTATTTTTTTAGTAAATACACTAATTTATTTGTAGACTTCGCAAGAGAAATTTTAAATATCAATATAAATCCTACATATAGTATAAAAAGAGAGTTTCACAATATTGATTTATGGATTGAAGACGATATGAATATTCTTATTATTGAAAACAAAATAAAATCGGGAATTAATGGAGTTTCATACCGACATGATTTTAGTGATGGTGGTTTGATACAATCTCAATTATCAAAATATTATAGTTTTGCTGAAAACTATGCCAGAGAGAAACACAAGAGAGCGTCGTATTTTCTATTTTTACCAAATCATAACAAACTAGATTTGTCATTATATGAGGGTAGTAAGTTATACAAAGAAATAAGATATAGAGATATTTATAATTATTTAGTTTCAAAAAGTGTCAATGATCCGTATTACCTAGATTTTTGTAATGCTTTATATAAGCATACAAAGGATATACCAACTGACTACAGTGAAGTGCTTTTGAGCTACCTAATTAAGCAAATCAATAAAAACAAATGATAGGTGTAGAGTTTCAAGCGTATGGATGTTCTCACCGATGTCCATATTTTCTTATCCTTAAATAACTATTCCCTCGCATTCTAAGGTCTCCGCACCCGCCGTTGATAATCCCATCGAAAGAAATCAAATTATTAAAACTAGGGCGTGTAGGGGCAATATTTGGGCTAAATTAGATATGAGCAGGTAGCAATTTTGGGTGCGTGGCGGAGAAGGAGGGATTCGAACCCCCGTAAGATTGCTCTTAAACTGATTTCGAATCAGCCTCGTTATGACCACTTCGATACTTCTCCGCAAGTGAATTAATTATATTTTATCCTCGCCGTTTATGCAATCTTGATTAGAATTTTTGAGATGTCTAGTGATTTGACATATAAGCCTCAAATTAATAATATTTTCACTATGAGCAAAGAAAAACAATCAGAACTAACGAAGTATGTATTTATTTTTATAGCAACAGTAATGTTGATTTTTGGACTAATGTTTATTTCAACAGTAAGTTCAAAGCTAGGAGATAAAGGACACATTTTTCCAGCATTTGATGATTTATCAAAAATGTTTTATCGCTATTTAATTATTTTAGCGACTATGTCTCCAAGTATTACAATTTTCACAACAGCAGCTTCAATGTTGAGAAATAAAATAGCAAGAAATGTGCTAAGTGTATTGATTGCAATTATAAATGTATTTTTAACACTCACATTAATTCCAGCATTTATCGGATTAATAAAAATGGCGGTAAATCCAACTTTTGAAGTTCCTAGAGACACAGCAAAAGAGATGTCAAAATATTTCTTGCAGATGGGTAAAGTAGGGGCAATTGTTTTTTATGTATTTGTTATATTAATAGCAACACTCTTTATTGTTCTAGCAATATTCAATTGCATACTTGTAGTATGCCAAAAGAAAGTTGTATTTAAGGGCGGAGTAAGAATAGTTGATTTGCCAAAATCATCAAATGATCCAATAGATAAAAATCCAGAACTATTCGCTTAATATTTAAACGCTTTTTGGAAGTAATTTTCTAGTTCAGAGATATTTACTCTTGTTTGGCACATAGTATCACGGTCTCTAACAGTTACCGTATCGGTGTCTAGAGTTTCAAAATCAATAGTGATACAGAAAGGAGTACCTATTTCATCTTGACGCCTATATCTCTTTCCAATTGAACCACTAGTATCAAATTCACAGTTATAATTAGCAGATACAAGTTTAAATATTTCTTCAGCTTTTTCATTAAGTTGTTTCTGAAGTGGTAAGACCGCAATCTTAATTGGGG
Source organism: uncultured Clostridia bacterium (assembly GCA_963532875.1). Taxonomy (GTDB): domain Bacteria; phylum Bacillota; class Clostridia; order Christensenellales; family CAG-917; genus CAUTUX01. The sequence continues at coordinate 4,999 of CAUSLO010000011.1, forward strand.
CTAGAGTAGGGTGTAATTTTAAAACAACACGAGTATCTGTAGCATCAATTTTTTCTTCTTCATATGCGTTACATAAGAATGCAAGCACCATTCTATCGACGCCAAGAGAAGGTTCAATTACGTAAGGTATATACTTCTCATTTGTAATGGGATCAATATATGATAAATCCTTTGAACTTGTTTTCATGTGTTGTGATAGGTCGTAGTCAGTTCTATCAGCAATACCCCAGAGTTCACCCCAACCGAATGGGAATAGGAATTCAAAATCAGTTGTTGCTTTTGAATAGAAGCAAAGTTCATCCTTGTCGTGATCACGTAACTTAAGATTTTCTTTTTTAATTCCTAAATCATATAGCCATTGAGTACAGAAATTTTTCCAATATTCGAACCATTCTAAATCAGTATTTGGTTTGCAGAAAAATTCTAATTCCATTTGTTCAAATTCACGAGTACGGAATGTGAAGTTTCCTGGTGTGATTTCGTTTCTAAAACTTTTTCCAATTTGAGCAATTCCGAATGGGACTCTTTTTCTTGATGTTCTTTGAACGTTCTTAAAGTTTACAAATATACCTTGTGCAGTCTCTGGACGTAAATAAATTGTACTTGCTGTATCTTCATTAACGCCTTGGAAAGTTTTGAACATGAGGTTAAATTTACGAATTTTAGTAAAGTTATGTTTCCCGCATATTGGGCAAACTATTTTATGTTTTTCAATTAAATCCTCTAACTCTTCATTTGATAGAGTAGCGACGTTTTGTTTTATCTTTTTCTTTTTCAAATAATCTTCAACCAAGTTGTCCGCTCTATGCCTAGATTTGCATTCCTTGCAGTCCATAAGAGGATCTGAGAAACCACCCAAGTGTCCGCTTGCTTGCCATGTAGTAGGATTCATTAATATGGCACAATCTACACCTACGTTATAAGGCGATTCTTTAACAAATTTCTTCCACCAAGCCGCTTTAACGTTATTTTTTAATTCAACACCTAGAGGACCATAATCCCATGTGTTTGCTAGCCCACCATATATTTCGCTACCTGGGAATACGAAGCCCCTATTTTTTGCAAGTGCAACCAATTTATCCATTGTTAATGTCGCCATTTGTACCTCTTTAAAATATATATATGTAATACGTTGATGATATAAAAACACATGCTATTTTGCAACTTTTATCAATCACGCAGAGGATATTGGGTTAGTATGAACCTTGTTGATATTAATTGGATAAAAATCATTAATTGATAACGTTATTGGTATAGTTTAGCGATTGCAAAAAATTTCATTCAAAGTATATTCTGAATTAATTATAGGATTAGACGCACTAACACAGCGAAAAATTTTATTTAGCAAGATTTCAAATACTAAAAAAAAGAATAAAATTTTAATATAAGGTTTTTTCTGCAAGTTGTCGTCAAGAGGATATCTTAGGGCGGAGGTAAAGGATTAGATTGAGAAAATGTCATAGCAAGTAAATGAGGGGCTTTTTTAATTAGATGCTGTCAAATAGCAAAAATTATCAAAATCCGTCTATGTAGTTTATTTAAAAATTTGTTATAATGTTTCTCAAATGAAGACAATGATTTTAGCAATAGACATAGGTAATACAAATTTAAAAATTGGTGTATTTAATGATAAAAAGTTAATTGCCTCTTGGAGGTTATCAACAAAATCGACTAGGACATCCGATGAATACGGTATGGTTCTATATGACTTGTTGTCTCAAGAAAATTTATCTTTTAAGGATATAGAGTCTTGTATAGTTGCATCAGTTGCCCCAACGCTTAATTACACAATTGAACATATGTGTAAATACTATATGGGACAGAAGCCAATGATGGTTTCAAGCAATATAAATTTAGGCATGCAAATTGATTATAAAACCGCAAGCACGCTCGGGGCAGATAGGATAATTTGTGCTTTGGCGGCATATAAAGAGTATTCAGGACCAGCAATTGTAATCGACTTTGGTTCAGCAACAACATTTGATTTACTTAATTCAAGTGGAACTTTCATGGGGGGAGCAATCGCACCAGGAATTAAGACATCGGCTGAATCTCTAGTTAATACCGCAGCAAAGTTACCTAGAGTAGAACTAACAAAACCGAAGAATATTGTAGGTAAATCCACAATATCATGTATGCAGAGCGGAATTGTATTCGGGTATGCAGGAATGGTTAAATACATGATTGAAAAATATAAGGAGGTTGAGGGAATGCAAAATGCTAAGGTCATAGCGACAGGTGGACTAAGCGAGTTGATTACAAGCGTTGAACCTCAATTGATAGATATAACAGACAGAGCATTATCTCTAAAAGGTTTGAGATGTATATATGAAATTAATAAATAGGAGAAGTTAATGAAACAAGTTAAAGTTGCATTGCTAGGGTTAGGAGTTGTTGGAAGCGGAACATATAAAATTTTGCAAAATCAAAAAAAATATATTGCTAGCAACGATAAGGTTGAAATAATCGTTAGTAAGGTATTAGAAAAAAACCAAGATAGAATAAAAGAATTAAAAATTCAAAAATCACTGGTTGCAAAAAATATTGATGAGATAGTAAACGATAGAGAAATATCTATAGTTGCAGAATTCTTTGGTGGGATAAATCCAGCAAAAGAATTTTTAATCAAATGTTTAAAAAGTGGTAAAAGTATAGTAACTGCAAACAAAGAAATGCTGGCAAAGAGTTGGCCAGAATTAGAAGCGGCGGCTAGAGAAGGTAATGCTGGTATATATTTTGAAGCAAGTTGTGTTGGCGGTGTTCCAGTAATAAGAACATTAACTGAAAGCATGCAAGGAAACAATATAGTTTCTCTTAAAGGAATTGTTAATGGCACTACAAACTACATCTTGTCTAGAATGATAAAAGAAAAAGTTGATTACAATACTTGCCTAAAAGATGCACAAAAACTTGGATACGCAGAGGCGAACCCATCAGCGGACGTAGACGGATTTGATGCAATGTATAAGAACAGCATCCTTAGTTCACTTGCTTACAAGAAGAGAGTCCCAATAGAAAAGATATATAGAGAGGGTATCTCAAATATTTCATTAGAAGATATAGAAGTTGGACTTGAAATGGGATATACGTTAAAACTATTAGCTATATCAAAACAAGTTGGAGGGAAGATTGAAGCAAGAGTACACCCAGTATTTTTGCCAAGTGATCACCCCTTAGCTCAAGTACAAGGCTCTTTTAACGCATTATTCATGCATGGTGATAGTGTTGACGACGTTATGTTGTATGGAAGAGGAGCGGGTTCATTCCCAACAGGAAGTGCAATTGTTAGTGATATTGTTTATGCAGCAACAGTAACTGAACATCGTAGATATGTTTGGGAAGAGGTTAAAGAGATCAACGATGATGACTTTGAAAACAATTTCATTTCAAAGTATTATGTACGAATTTTAGCAAATGACACAGAAGGAATATTGAGTGCAATTACATCAGTTTTCTCTAAGAATAAGATTTCAATAAAGTCCATGATTCAAAAAGATTCTAAAAAGCAGAGTGTGCCAATAATATTTATTACTCATGAAACAAGAGAAGAATCTATGAAAAAGGCGCTAGATGAAATTTCTCAAATAATGGGTGTTGAGTCAATACCAGCAGTGATAAGGGTGGAAGATTAACATGAAACGACAAATGGGAGTATTGATGAATATATCATCTTTACCAAGTGAATTCGGTATTGGATGTTTTTCACGAGATGCAGATAGATTTATAGAAATATTAAAAGATATGGGATGTTCTTCTTGGCAAGTGCTACCTATAACGATGATTGGTGCAGGTAACTCGCCATATTCTGGATTGTCTTCATATGCTGGGAACAAGTTATATATATCACCAATAGAGTTAATGCGAGATGGTCTCATTTCAGAACAAGAACTTGATGGCTTCAAATATTATGGTCAACCATATAGTGTTGATTATAATTTTGCATATGAAAATTCAGATAAGTATTTGTGGCTAGCATACTCAAGAATAGACGACAAGTTAAAAAAAGAAATAGACGCATTTGCAAAGGAAAATGAATGGCTAAAAGACTATGCAGTATTTATGCACATTGCAAAATACAACACAACAAATTGGAATACCTGGAGTAAAGGACTAAGAGAGCATAGCGAGCCTGCAATTAAGAAATACTATGAGGCAAATAAGTATGATATAGAATTTTACTTCTTTGAACAGTTTGAATTTTTTAAACAATGGAAAAGGATTAAAGATCAAGCAAATATTAGGGGTATAAAAATTATTGGAGATTTACCATACTACGTAGCGACTGACTCAGTAGATGTTTGGGCAAATCAATCTCAATTTAAACTAAACAAGACAAAAGGAGTCCCAGTTTTTGTATCTGGAGTACCTGGAGATGCGTTTGTAAAAGATGGGCAAGTATGGGGTACCGTCGTATATGACATTAAAGCAATGCAAGAAAGAGAATTTGATTTTTGGAGGAATAGAGTTAAACATTCTTTCAAGATGTATGACGTTCTAAGAATTGATCATGCTAGGGCACTATACAATTATTATGAAATTCCATATGGAGATAAGACAGCAGAAAATGGCAAATGGGTTAAAGGTCCAGGGAAAGCTCTTGTTGATTATTTAATTAAAGACAACAAAGGGAAAGAAATAATTCTTGAGGATCTTGGAAATCTTGATGAGCAATGCAGAAAATTCTTAGATAACACAAACTTGCCAACAATGAGAATTTTTCAATTTGCCTTTGACGGTACAAATAATCCACACATTCCACATAACTATATCCACAACTGTATTGCCTATACAGGAACACATGATAACACGACAATACTTGATTGGCTATATTCACAGAATGAAGGGACAAGGACATTTGCTTTAAAGTATTGTGGATTTGTCGGATCTGGTTGGGGAGCAGGCGGAAGAGACTGCCAATCTAATAAGGCGATTATAAAAACATTGGTGCAATCAGCAGCGGACGTTGTAATTATACCTACACAAGACTTATTAGGATATGGTGGAGACACAAGAATGAACATTCCAGGTGTACCAGAAGAAAATTGGAAGTTCAGAGTTGCTTATGATCAAATGAATTCTATAGACACTGAATTTTACCAAGATATCAACAACACATATGGGAGAATCATATATTAATGTATGTGTTTGTTGTAGACGGTGAAATAGAAAGCGATGAATTAATCAAGTTTGCATATAGATACTTTATAAAGGTCAAAAACCTAAAAGAGAAAAAAGATATTGAGATAATTAGAGAGCGAGGAGCAAAACCTAGGTTAAATGATGAGCGTGTATGTTTTTCCTTATCAGATAGCAACACTATAAAAGCAATCGCAATTTCTGAATACAATGTTGGATTAGATATTGAGTGGGGCAAGGAAAGAGATTATAATAAATTTAAGTTTATCGAAGGGAAAACAAAAGATGCATTTTACACAGATTGGACAAAGCATGAAGCATATTACAAGTATCTTGGAGTAGGACTTAAAAAAGAAAAACTAGATGATACTTTGACATATGAAACATTTAAAATAAATGGTGGATATTATCTTGCAACGTGTTGCAAGGAAGGAAAAGTAAAGATATTAAATACGACACCATCACAACTACGTGATGGACTAGGGGGGATAGATGATACTAGACAAAATTAAAGAAATGATGTCAGAGCAATTAAATATTGATCCTGATAAGATTAATATGAAGACAAACTTTGTCGAAGATTTAAGAATTGATAGTCTTGATGTTGTAGAGTTATTGATGGCTGCCGAAGATGAATTTGGAATGGAATTTGATAACTCAGTAGTATTAAGTTTTACCAACGTTGGGGACATCGTTGACTATATAGAAAAGGCAACAAAGAAATAATTATTTTTTCAAATTTCTAAGTTTATACTCAAAACTATCACATAGGGCTAACCAAGAAGCCTTGATTACGTCTGTTGATACCCCAACAGTTTTCCATATGTTTTTCTCATCTCTCGAGGTGATAACAACCCTAACAAGTGCACCAGTTGCCATTTGTGAATCAACGACACGAACTTTATAATCTTCCAATTTAAAGTCATTAATTTCTGGATAAACGTTAAAGAGTATACCCCTCAGTGCCTTATCAAGGGCATGAACAGGTCCATTTCCATCACTTTGGTTAGAATATTCCTTATTTTTCACCTTAATCTGTACAGTTGCGATATTCTTGTCTTCCGTCGATTGTATTGAATATTTGATTAGTTCAAATGATGGGGTGAAGAGATTTAATTCTTTTTCTGCAAGTAACAGAAGGCTAGCATCAGCACCTTCAAACTGATATCCATCCGATTCGAGTTGTTTCATACGACTTAAAACCTTTCCAACTCTTTCATCTGTTTTCTTTATGTTTGGGAACAAAGAATTTAACTTTTCAGCAATCGCTGCTTTCCCCGCCATTTCACTTAGTAGTATTTTATTTTCATTTCCAACTAAATTTGGATCTATGTGCTCAAATGAGTTTCTCATTTTTAACACACCATCACTATGCGTTCCTGCCTTATGAGCAAATGCACAAGTCCCAATATATGGGCTATGATGATTAAGATTAATATTTGATATGTTAGCAATTTCTCTTGCAGTGCTAGTTAGGGTATCAATCTTTACATCTAATTTATAGCCAAGTTTAAAGATTAGAGTAGGGATTACATTTGAAAGGTTTGCATTTCCACAACGTTCGCCGAATCCCAAGAAAGTTCCTTGTACATGTGTAGCCCCAGCCTGAATTGCAAATATGGTTGAGATGTCAGCACAGCCGATATCATTGTGTGCGTGTATACCAATTTCCATTTTCTTAAAGTTACGTTTAACTTTTTTAACAATGTCATATATGTCATTTGGTAGCGTTCCGCCGTTGGTATCGCATAGCACAATAACTTTAGCACCGCTTTCCCACGCAGTTTTGATTGTCCGAATGGCATAATTTGAATTTATCTTGTATCCATCAAAGAAATGTTCCGCATCATAAATGACAGTTCTGTTATTTTTAGATAAGTATGATACCGAGTCAGAAATCATTTCTAGATTTTCACTAGGAGATACTTGGAGTACGTTTTCTACCAAGTCAATATTTGATTTGCCAAAGATGGTACAGTATTTTGTGTTTGAATTTAGTAGGTCATTTAATCGTTCATCACTATCAGCAGAACAGCCTTTTTTTCTTGTGCTAGAAAAAGCAACGTATTTATCTGATTTATACTCATTAAAAAAATCTTTATCTTTTGTGTTAGAAAATGGATCACCACATTCAACTAAGTCTATGCCGAATTTAATTAATAGGTCAGATATTATTTTCTTATCTAATTTAGAATATGAAATCCCTTCTGATTGAGAACCATCACGTAGAGTAGTGTCTAAAAAACTAATCTTCATATTCTACCTCAATCAGTTTGTTGGCAGCATCTAGGTATGCCAAAATTGACGCCTCAAGAACGTCAGTAGATATTCCTTTGCCAGATAGGGTTTTGTTATTTAGACATAGGCGGACAATTGCCTCACCAAGAGCATCCTTACCTTCGGTGATTGAATTGACGTTGTAATCTAATAACTTAAAGTTTTCGCCAGTAATATTTAAGATTGCTTTAAAAGCAGCATCTATAGGACCATCGCCAGTCATTCTTTCGGTTATTTTCTTGCCGTTGCATTCAAGGGTTATAGTTGCATGAGAAGAGGAAGCGTATGCTGTTATTTCATAATCTAACAACTTGAACAATCTTTTAATAGGTCTCTTTGTGTTTCCAACAAGTATTGCATCTATATCTTTTCTTGTAATCTCTTGTTTCTTTTCTGCTAGAGCCTTATACTTTTCAAAATATGTAGAAATGGCATTTTCATCTAATACATATCCCATGTCAGATACTAAATCTAGGAAGGCATGTCTTCCGCTATGTTTCCCAAGAACAATGCTGTTTTCAAAAATACCAACATCTTCAGGATTTATAATCTGATATGTTGCTTTATCTTGCAATATACCATGCTGATGAATACCAGATTCATGGATGTAAACACTAGAACCAACTATTGGTTTGTTTGGTGGAATTTTTCTACCAATTATAGAAGAGAGTAGCCTTGATGTCTTATATATTTTAGTAATATCTATATTGTGTGATATATCGTAGTTTTTAATTTTTAAAGCCATGATGATTTCTTCTAATGCAGCATTTCCGGCACGTTCGCCAATGCCGTTTATTGTACATTCAATTTGATTTGCCCCACCTTCAATTGCAGCAATGCTATTTGCAACTGCTAATCCTAAATCGTTATGACAGTGTGCAGAGATTACAACATCGCTAGGTACAGACTTTTTAATTTGTGAAATCATATCTTTCATTTCGCTAGGGAACTTATATCCCACAGTATCTGGGAAGTTAATTGTCTTAGCCCCAGCCTTCACTGCAGTTAAAGTAGCCTTAATTAAGAAATCAATATCAGTTCTGCTTGCATCTTCAAATGAGAACTCAACATCATCCGTTAAGGATTTAGCATATTTAGTGTGTTCATCAATTAGTTGTAGACAATCAGATTTGCTTATGTGTAACTTGGACTTTAAATGAATATCTGATGTAGCAATGAAAACGTGCAACCGTGGTTTAACTGCATCCTTAATTGCCCCATAGGCTTTTTTGATGTCATCCTTATTGCATCTGCAGAGTGCTGCAATACTTGCTTTCTTCAATATTTTTGAAACCGCTACACAAGAAGAGTAGTCCTCAGTAGAAGAAGCGGGGAAACCTACCTCAATCACATCAACACCAAGCAGTTCAAGTGCTTCAGCCATATCAAGTTTGTCCTTTAAATGCATTGAGCATCCAGGCGACTGTTCTCCATCTCTTAATGTTGTGTCAAATATGATTAATTTCTTTTCCATTATTAAACAATTTAAACCAAACACATATACTAGTCAATTTAAAGTCTTTTAAGTGGCTAGGTAATAATACCTCAATTAGGCAAAAGTACCAGATGAAGGATCATTTGAATTGATATTAAATAACTAAAGAAGGAGTGCAAAAATGTGTTCAAACAGCAGATTAATATAATAATTAAAAATGTTTGTACAAAATCGAACGGATTAGAATGGCTATATATAAAACAGCAAAAATTTTAGCCTTTTAAAAAATATAAAATTAAGAGAGCAACTCATATTTTTGTGATATAATTTTATATATTTAAAAAATTTAGGAGTCAATTATGAACAAAAAAACAATAAAAGATATTGATGTAAAAGGCAAAAAATGCTTAGTTAGAGTGGACTTTAACGTTCCAATGAAAGACGGAAAGATTACAGATGAAAACCGTATAAACGGAGCACTTCCAACAATTAAATATTTGATGGATCAAGGTGCAAAAGTAATTCTATGTTCTCATATGGGGAAACCACACAACATTTTCACAAAGAAATTCGGTTTAACTAAAAAAGAAAAGAAGATGGTAGAAGCATTACCTGAAAAAGAAAGAAAGGCAAAGACAAAAGAACTCTTAAAGAATGCATTAACTGCTGATAAAGAAAAGTTCACTTTAAAGCCAGTTGCAGATAGATTAAATGAGTTGCTAAATTTCAAAGTAACATTTGCAACAGATTTAGTTGGTAAAGACGCAAAGAAGAAAGTTAAAAACCTAAAACCAGGCGAATGTGTATTGTTAGAAAATACAAGATTTGAAGCAGGTGAGCAAAAGAATGATGCTAAGTTATGTAAAGAATTGGCAAAGTTCTGTGATGTATATGTAAATGATGCATTCGGTACAGCACACCGTGCACACGCAACAACAGCAGGTTTGGTTGAATATGGATTTGTTCAAGATGCAGTTAGTGGTTTCCTAATTGAAAAGGAATTGGAGTTTTTAGGTTCTGCAATAAATAACCCAGAAAGACCACTAGTTGCAATTTTAGGTGGAGCAAAAGTTGGCGACAAAATCAAGGTTATTGAGAATTTAATTGATAAATGTGATTCACTAATAATTGGTGGTGGAATGGCGTACACATTTAATAAAGCATTGGGCAAAGAAGTTGGCGGATCTCTACTTGAAGCAGACAAAGTTGAGTTAGCAAAGAGCCTAATTGAAAAAGCAAAAGAAAAGGGAGTTAAGTTGTTACTTCCAGTAGACAATGTAATTGCTGATGACTTCAAAAATGATGCAAACACAAAAGTAGTTGAAGGAGATATTCCAGAAGGATGGCAAGGACTTGATATTGGACCAAAGTCAATCAAGTTGTTCTCAGATGAAATTTCAAAAGCAAAAACAGTTGTTTGGAATGGCCCAATGGGAGTATTTGAAATGCCAACATTTGCTAAGGGAACAGAGGCAATAGCCGAAGCACTTTCAAAGACAAAGGCAACAACAATCATTGGAGGAGGAGACAGTGCGGCAGCAGTAGCAATTCTTGGATATGCAGATAAGATGTCTCACATCTCAACTGGAGGCGGTGCATCTCTTGAATTCTTGGAAGGAAAAGAGTTGCCAGGTATTAAATGTTTAAATGATAAACAATAATTGGAGGGGGAAATGAGTAGAAAAGCAATAATCGCAGGAAATTGGAAAATGAATAATACTATTGCTCAGTCAGAGCAATTAATTAATGAATTAAAACCATTAGTTAAGGATGCTGATTGTGAAGTTGTAATATGTACACCATATACATCTTTGGCAAAGGCAATAGAGTTAACAAAAGGAAGCAACATAGCAGTTGGTGCTGAAAATGTACACTGGGCAGAAAAGGGTGCATTCACAGGTGAAATCAGTGCAAACATGTTAGTTGAACTTGGCGTTAAATATGTAATCATCGGACATAGCGAAAGAAGACAATACTTTGGCGAAATAGATGAAACAGTAAACAAGAGAACAAAGGCAGCTTTGGTAGCAGGTCTTAAGCCAATTATTTGTATTGGAGAAACACTTGAAGAAAGAGAGGCTAACAAGGTTGAAGAAGTATTAACAAGACAAACAAAAGGAGCATTTGCAGACATTGATTCTAAGGAATTGGATAACATTGTAATTGCATATGAACCAGTTTGGGCAATTGGTACTGGAAAGACAGCAACTGCACAACAAGCAAATGACACAATTAAAATTGTTAGAGATACAGTTAAAGAATTATATGGGAAATCAGCAGCAGATAAAATTAGAATTCAGTATGGCGGAAGTATGAACCCAGGCAATGCAAGTGAATTAATGGCTATGCCAGAAATTGACGGCGGTCTAATTGGTGGTGCTTCACTTAAGGCTGTAGATTTTTCAAAAGTAGTTAAATATAACAAATAGGATAAATATGGTAGGTTTAATAATAATGGATGGGTTTGGTATTGCACCAAACGTTCCATCAAACGCTATATACATGCAAGGCACACCTTGTCTTGATGAACTAAAGAAAAATGCTTCAGTTTCTACGTTACAAGCAAGTGGACTAAATGTTGGGTTACCAGATGGACAAATGGGTAACAGCGAAGTAGGACATTTAAATATTGGAGCAGGTCGAGTTGTATATCAAGATTTAACTCAGATTTCAAAAGAAATTAATGAAGGAACATTTTTCAAGAATGATGAATTGTTAGCCGCAATGAACAATGCTAAGAAAGGAAAGAGTTTGCACATTATGGGCTTACTTGGAACTGGTGGAGTACATAGTTATTTTGATCACTTAAAAGCATTAATTGACATGGCTAAGAAAGAAAAAGTTAAAGATGTATTTGTTCATTGTTTCCTAGATGGAAGAGATACCCCACCAACATCAGGAGAGAAATTCTTAGCAGAACTTCAAGAATATTTAGATAGGGTTGGAGTTGGAAAGATTGCCAGCATTTGTGGACGTTTCTACATGATGGATAGGGATAACAGATGGGAAAGAGTAGAAAAGGGGTACAACCTTTTGACTCAAGGTGAAGGAATTCAAGAAAATGATCCTATTACTGCCATTAGAAACAGTTACAAAAACAACGTAACAGATGAGTTCGTGTTACCTACAGCAATATGTGAAAACGGAAAACCAATAGCAAAAATCGAGAAAGGCGATAGCGTTATATTCTTTAACTATAGACCAGATAGAGCAAGAGAAATTAGCAGAGCACTTGCAGAAAGCGACTTCAATTTCTTTGAAAGAAAGGGTGGTTTCTTAAATCCTTTATATGTTGGTTTTACAAGATATGATGCAACATTTAAAAACGTAAGGATTGCATTTAAGCCAAGAAACTTAGTTAATACTTTAGGCGAGTATCTAGCAAAGAATAATAAGAAACAATTCAGAATTGCAGAAACTGAAAAATATGCACACGTAACATTCTTTTTCAACGGTGGAGTTGAAGCACCAAATGAGGGAGAGGATAGAATTTTAATTCCATCACCAAAGGTTACGACATATGATTTAAAACCAGAGATGAGTGCATATGAAGTTGCAGAGAAGGCAGTTGAGGCGATAGAGAGTAAAAAGTACGACGTAATGATTTTGAATTTTGCCAACTGTGATATGGTAGGACATACAGGAATTTTTGATGCAGCAAAACTTGCAGTTAAAGCAGTTGATGAATGTACGAAGAAAGTTACAGATGCTATAACAAAACAAGGTGGTTCAGTATTAATTACAGCAGATCATGGTAACGCAGATTACATGTTTACCGATGACGGCGAACCATTTACAGCACACACAACAAATCCAGTTCCTTTAATTTTAGTTAATGGGAATCGGGGACTTAAAGATGGTAAGTTATGCGATATAGCACCTACCATGTTAGAGTTATTAGAAATGGAAATTCCTAAAGAAATGACAGGGCAAAGTTTGTTGGTCTAGTGGGGGTATAGCTCAGTTGGTAGAGCGGCGCGTTCGCAATGCGTAGGTCGTGAGTTCGAGTCTCATTACTTCCACCATATGCTTTCTTTAAGCTGTTAAAGAAATAAAATAGATTAATGAGAAATACTTGGAGGCATTTTGAATAAAGAGTATAAGACAATTAGAGAGATAGTTGGACCATTAATGCTAATAGAAGGTGTTGATGGTGTTAAGTACGATGAGATTGTTGAAATAAATCAACCAAATTCCAAAACTAGATTAGGCAAAGTTCTAGAAGTTAATAGAGATAAGGCAATTGTTCAATTATTTGAACCATCTCAAGGAATTCAGATTTCCAAATCAAAAGCAAAGTTCATGGGAAAGAGCATGGAACTCAATTTATCTTTAGATATGTTAGGACGTGTTTTTGACGGAATGGGGAAAGCAAAAGATGGTGGTTGTGAAATCATTCCTGAAATGAAGATGGATATCAATGGTAGATCTATAAACCCAGTTGCAAGAGACTATCCAAATGAATTTATTCAAACAGGAGTAAGTGCAATTGACGGATTGAATACGTTGGTAAGAGGACAAAAGTTACCAGTATTCTCAATGTCAGGTTTGCCACATAAAGAATTAGCAGCACAAATAGCAAGACAATCAAGCGTTAAAGATGGTGGAGAATTCGCAGTTGTATTCGCTGCCGTTGGAATCACATTTGAGGAAGCAGAATATTTTATCAATGATTTCAAAAAGACAAAGGCTATTAGCAGAACAGTTATGTTTATGAACCTTGCTAATGATCCAGCAGTAGAAAGAATTGCTACCCCAAGAATGGCTTTGACATGTGCAGAATATTTAGCATTTGAAAAAGGTATGCACGTTCTTGTTATTATCACAGATATTACAAACTATGCTGAAGCACTTAGGGAAGTATCAGCAGCAAGAAAAGAAGTTCCAGGAAGAAGAGGATATCCAGGATATCTATATACCGACCTTGCCACAATGTATGAAAGAGCAGGAAGGATTATCGGCAAGCCAGGATCAATTACACAAATACCAATTTTAACTATGCCCGAAGATGATAAGACTCATCCAATTCCAGACTTAACAGGATACATCACTGAAGGACAAATAATACTTTCAAGGGAGTTGTATAAAAAGGGAATTGCACCACCTATCGACATTCTACCTTCTCTATCAAGATTGAAGGATAAAGGAATAGGGAAAGGGAAAACCAGAGAAGATCACGCAGATACGATGAACCAATTGTTTAGTGCATATTCTCAAGGTAAGGAAGCAAAAGAATTAAGTTCCATTTTGGGCGAATCTGCATTGAGTGATATTGATAAGAAGTATGCAGTATTTGCAGAGGAATTTGAGAAGAGATATCTAAATCAAAGTTTCAAAACTAATAGAACAATAGAAGAAACATTAGATATAGGATGGGAACTTTTGAGGATTCTACCAAGAACAGAATTAAAGAGAATTAGAGAGGAGTATTTAGATAAATACTACGAAAAGAAATAAATGGCAGTATTGAATGTTAACCCTACTCGTATGGAACTAAGACGTTTAAAAGAACGCCTTAAGGTTGCCAAGAGAGGACACAAGTTATTAAAAGACAAAACAGATGAAATGGTTCGTCAGTTTTTGATATTAATCAAAGAAAACATAAAACTTAGAAAAGAAATAGGACAAGACTTTAATGAAACGATGTGTTCATTTGCAGTTGCTAAGGCAATGTCATTCTCATCTGAGATGGAGAATAGCGTTGGACTATCTTCAAAAAAACTAAGTTTAAAATCTTCATACAAATCATTTATGGGAATTGATATTCCTAGCATAGACGTTGAAGAAACATCAACTGGTGATATTGTACCATATTCATTTGCCTCAACTACGGCACAGTTAGATATGGCTTTAGTTAGATTAAATGGAAGCATAAAGTATCTTGTTCAATTAGCAGAAATTGAAAAATCAACATCCATGATTGCAGATCAAATTGAGAAAAATAAAAGAAGAGTAAACGCACTAGAGTTTATAATGATTCCTCAATTAGAAGAAACAATCAAATATATACGGATGAAATTAGAAGAACAAGAGAGAAGCTCTATAATAAGAATCATCAAAGTTAAAGAACTAATCACTAAAGATAACCAATAATTATAGTTACGGTGCATTAGCACTTTAAGTCAAAGACTGCCAACTTTTTATTAGTAACTGTTATTAAAACGAATAGAATATCCTCAATAATCATACCAATGTGAATAATTTTATTTTTTATTTTCGTTAATTTATAATTGAGGGGATAGGACATGAGCAAAAGAACCTATCAATGGAGAAAATGAATAATATAAATAATAATCAACAACCATCAAGAGAAATGATTACAGTTGATGGTATGAAGCAAGTTGTTGCAAGTAAAAGAAGAAAAGTTAATAGATACAAATATCAAAAGTTTACATGGATTCTATTAGGTCTCTTAATTGTCTTATTAATTCCGCTTTTAGTAACGGTATCAGTTAAAGCGGCGAAATCGGGCATCAATCTAATAGATTCAAAACTAGGTCAGATAGATATGAAGAATAAAGTTTTCTATCCAGACTTTGATGATTTAGATTTGATCCAAAAAGGTTTCACATATTCTAAGAATGAAAAACCAGGGATGTTCTACTCAAAATTATTTGTCAATGCTACAGAATCACTAAAGGAATATTCCTTCAAATCTGGGGGAAGTAAGAGAGCAATTAAGAACGATTTCTTAGAGTTATCATCATCAACAAAAGAAATAACATTTAACGTTAATGCAATTAGTTCATTAAACAAGTTACCTAGAAAGGTTACGTTACGTGTAGATTGGAAAAACATCTTATTCGTTCATGATGAGAATGGGAAAGAATTATTTGCAATAAGGAGAGGTCGTTTTTCTGAAAATCAAGATAGAACGGCAATATTGTCAAAATCTGCAGAAGCAAGAAAAAAAATAATCCCTAAGACAGATCTTAATATTCATAAATATTTGTTGGCGGTAACAGAAAAAAACGATGGAGAACATAACCTAATTGGTAAGGTAATTGCGTCAACAGAATACAATGTTCAAGTTCCGCTCACTGATAACGAACTTAGTCAAGAAATCACAGAAGCGACAGCGCTTAGATTGGTACCGAAAGAAGCCACTGAAGATAAGGCATCGGTTATTGTTTCTAAGTTAAGAAAAGGTGTCATTGAAGTAATTAAATTAGTAGAAATAAATAAGGGTGAAAAATATACTTTAGATCAAGAGACAAGGGCACAAGCAAAAGATTGGTATGTAAGCGATAGCCCAATAGATAAGATTTTACCAACAACTGAAAAGTTAGACGAATATACAATAGACAAAGTAACTAAAACAACATACCTCATCGGTAGTGTCTCAAACAAAGATAAGGGAGTAAAGATAAACGTATCTCTATATTTCCAAAATGAAAACGGTCAATATCTTAGTGATCCAACATATAGTGAAGTATTTAAGAAGACAAGCGGAGAGTCATATTGGTCTGCGGAAGAGATACAGAATGTAAACAATCTAAACATAACTTCATATATAAACAACATGGATGTGCCAGGCATAAACTACGGACTATATAAATTTGATAAATCCAAAACTTTAAGCAATATACCAAACATAGGAAAGGTGGTTGAATTTGGAGACAAGTATTTGTTTGACTTTGAAAACGAATTCAAAGGCGAAGAGGCGAATATACCGATATATTTTGCTAGAAAGAAAGCACAAGTAAAGTTTAAATTAAGAGCAGAAAACAGCCCCGAAATGCTTGTAGGTTCGTTGCCAGCCCAACAAGAAGTTATCGCTGGTGGTAAGTTACCTAATCCAAATCCAATAATTGGCAATTACAAAATGACACCTGACGATGCTGAGCAATTCGCACAGTTTGAAGGATGGGTAACAAAAGATAGCGAATATGCAAATGTAATAGATTTAGCAACATATAAATTTGATGATGAAAGGTTGTTCCAAAATGACATCCCAATTGAGTTATATGCTAAATGGAAAAAGAAAACGATAGCGTATGTTCTAAGACTACAAGACGAATTTGGACAATTCACGGAAGATGGTGAAAGAGAAGCAAGTAGTTTGAAAAAAGTATTTGAAGGTCAAAAAGTTTCATTTGCAGATATTCAGCAAGATATTAACGATAGAATAAATGTAGCCAACTTGCAAGATATGTATCTCGCAGATGATAGAGAATACAGTGTTTCTAAGAACGGTGGGGCATGGGAAGTAACAACATTCGGTACAAAACATAGAAATGAAAATGTGTTGAAATTAGGTGTCAAATTAAAGAGACAGATGAGAACAATTACCTTGAATACAGATAAAGATATTGAAGGTGAAATAGATGATGCCCTTGAGGTCTCTACCGACAAAAAGTTATTAACATATAGATATGGTTTTAAACCAAGCAAACGACCAAGATTACAAAATACAGGTGGTAAAATTTTTAAAGGGTGGAAATTTGGAAATACTGAGTTCAGATTCGATGGGACACAAGAGTTAACAGACAACCTAACACTAGAACCAATATTGGAAGGTAAATTTACTATCAAATACAGGCTATTCCTTGAGGATGTAAACGGTAATCTTGTTCCAGATGTAACACGTGATTCTAATGTCAAAAAATCAGAAAATGAAGAGGTAGCACATAGTGAATTATATGGGGATGTTAAATCTTATGTTGATACATTAGAGGGATTTAACAGCAACACATATCAATCATTGCTCCAGGACGGAACACCAACAAATGATCCAGTTACAGTTACAGGAGACGGCACAGTTCTTGGATTTGGATTTAGTAGGATTGAGAAGGAGGTTACACTAAATACTGACAAGCCAGTTACTCGAGTAACGGACGCAAAGAAAGTATCTGATGATAACAAAAGAATTACATATAGATATGGATATGCCCCAAGCGTAAAACCAACTATTGCAGAAACTGCACAATATAAATTCCTAGGTTGGGAACTTGATGGAACAGATTATGCATTTGATGGCACGAAACCTTTAAAGGGTGATATAACATTGACACCAAAGTTTGAGTTTAAAGGGACACTTGTAACTATAAATATTCCAAGTAACTTAGTAGCAAACAATTTAAGATATGAAGATAGTTCAGTTGCGATTATTAAGCAAACAAGTACACAAATTCAGTTATTGGTAAAGAACTTGCCATACACACTAAAACCACTTAAATATGATGGAGATGCAATAGATAGCACAACTGGTAAGAAAGTAAGACCAAAATATAGTCAACAGACAATCAACGGAGATGCAGTCATAACGGTTACATTGATTGTTATAAGCGGCGATTTCGAAGGATACTATCCTCAGACATTAGACACGTCAGTTGATCCAGCCAATACAACAGAGGACACATATACAGTCAATGTAGGCTTCACAACAATGACATACGTTGTTGCTCATTATAACGGAAACAAATACGAAAGAATAAATAATCTGTACTATAAGTATGAAAAAGTAGACGTGGAAAACTTCCCTAAAAACATGGTAAAACCTGAAAAGTGGACAACAAAAATAATAGACGTATCAATGTTTAATAAGAAAGAAGGAACATGCAATGTATACGGTGATTCATACATAAAAGCCTACTTAGAAGAAGTAATGGCGAAGAAGATGGAAATTGAAGATAAGTCTAGTATAAGACTACCTATGTTTGATAATGAAGAGGAGTTAGCAAGTGCAAACGGTTATAATATTACTCAAACTAACGT
The DNA here is from genome assembly GCA_963532875.1 of uncultured Clostridia bacterium. Lineage (GTDB taxonomy): Bacteria > Bacillota > Clostridia > Christensenellales > CAG-917 > CAUTUX01. The sequence continues at coordinate 23,564 of CAUSLO010000011.1, forward strand.
ACCAGTAACGGATTATGCTAGAGAAGTATTTGGCAAATATAAAGCGGCACGTGCAATACCAAATGAAGTAATATTCCACAATCCAAACAACTTCTTAGAATTTGTATGGACATCAACAAGACACACAACAAAACCAGAACATGTGTGGTCAATACATAGTAATGGAACTGTGGGATATGACGAAGTTAATTCAGTATTCGGAATACGACCATCTGTTTGGCAACAACCATAAGAAATAGTTCAGACTGTTTATTTAAAAAAAGTTAATTAATTTAAAATTTAACTATGGAAAACGAAATTTCGCTCGTGTATAATATTACTATAAGGTTCGGGGGAAATATATGATACATACTATTTCTAACAGTTTTTTATCAGTTGATATCAATTCATTAGGTGCAGAATTAATGTCTATTAAAGACAGCGATGGACATGAGTATCTATGGCAAGGCGATGAGAAGTATTGGCATGGAAGAGCATATAACTTATTTCCAATTTGCGGTCGTCTTATGGATGGGAAGTATACATACAACGGCAAGACATATGAGATGAATTTGCATGGTTTTGCACGTAAAACAGAATTTAAGATGATTTCTGAAAGAGCAGGAACATCAATTATGTTTAGAATTCGTGGCACGGAAGAAACAAAGAAAATGTTCCCGTTCAGATTTAATTATTTAGTTAAATATGAATTACAGAAAAATGTGTTAAAAATTACATACGGATTAATTAATCCAGGTTCAAAGGAAATCATATATTCATTTGGTGGACATCCAGGATTTAATGTCCCAATTATGTCAGATAACTTTGAAGATTATTATTTAGAGTTTTCAGATAGGACAAGGCCAAAGAGAGTAATCATGTCGCCTAATTATCTTGTAACCAAGGAAAGAAGAGACTTCCCATTGGTAGATGGAAATAAGATATATTTGAAACACAATTTGTTTGATGACGATGCAATTATTTTGGAAGGAGCAGCAAAAGAAGTAAGCATTAAGTCAAAGAATCATAATAAGTCAGTAACAGTATCATATCCAAGCATGAAGTATATAGCATTTTGGCATACAACAGGCAGTACAGAGGCACCTTTTGTTTGTATTGAACCATGGTGTTCTTTACCAGCATATGAAGGCGTTGTTGATGAACTAGAAACCAAGCCAGACATGTTTAAATTAGAACCAGGCGGAAATCATTCAGTAGAGTGGTCAATAAAAATAAACAGTTAGGAGGGATTAATTAATGGCAAATCTATCTAAGTTAATTAACGAAAAAGATAAGAGTGCTCAATATATGATTGATGAAATTACTCATATATGTAAGAACATTCCTAAACGTACCCCAGGTGAAGAAGGAGAAAAACTTGCTTGCGAGTACATGGCAGATGTCTTGAAAAAAGACGGAGGATGTGAGACATCAAAGGTTGAACCATTCTCACTACATCCAAAATCATTCTACGGCTGGGTTTATATAACAGTAACGACAGCATTACTAGGCGTCTTACTATTTTACTTTATGCCAATTCTTTCAGTTGTCTTAATGGCAATTGGATTCTTTGTAATGTTTATGGAATTTGGTATTTATAAGCAATTCATTGATTGGATGTTCCCAAAGAGAACTGGGCATAATGTAACCGCTATTAAAAAGTGTACAGGTGAAGTCAGAGCAAGAATATTCTTTAATGGACACCCAGACGCAGCATGGGTATGGCCTGTAAACAATAAACTTGGCGGAGCAGCATATGAAAGTCATATCGTACTAAGTGTAGGTGGAGACCTCGCATGGATGATTATGTCTATAATAGGAATTGTGTTTTTACATAAAAAGACAGGCAGTTTCTATTTCACGGATTTCAGTGTTCCAAATTATATTGCAGTATATTCAATGCCATTCTTCTGGCTATCAATTGCAATGTTAGTATTTGTACCATTTATATTTGGAATGTATTTCTTATGGAATCCAAAAGTAACAGTTGACGGAGCAAACGACAATTTAACTGGATGTTATATGGGTATAGCAATTCTTAAGGCCATGAAAGATGCTGGAATAGAATTAGAGCATACAGAAGTTGGTGTAATACTTTCTGGTTGTGAAGAATCGGGATTAAGAGGAGCAAAGGCTTGGGTAAAACAACATGGTGATGAGTATAAAGATGTACCAACATGGATTTTCGCATATGATACAATTGCAGAGTCAAAGTTCTTAGCAGTTAATACAAAGAACATGAATGGTATGATTAAGTCAGACCCAGAGGCAACTCAAACATTTTTAGATAGTGCTTCTGAATTGGGTATTAAATGTAACAAGTCAATGGTTCCACCATTTGGCGGTGGTGTAGATAGTGCGGCATTTGCTGCTGGCGGATATAAGTCGGTTGGTATTACAGCATTGAACCATGTCCTACAAGATTATTACCATACAATGAAAGATACGTACACGAATTTGGATAAGGATTGCCTAGAAAAATGTTACGCAACAAGTGTAAAAGTTCTAGAGAAATTCGATAAGATGTACGGAGAAAAAGAAAAATAAAATGAGGGCGACGTAAGTCGCCTTCTTTATTTATAGACAGTAGTAACTACCCCTAAAACCCCTTGTGTACATTTTGAGGGAATAATTAGTATTTATAAATTAAAAAAATCATCTTTTGATTTTAGTATATTTAATTATATTAATATATAATGTAATCAAGTGGAGGCAGACATATGATTACAAAAGACATGTTGATTGCAGATATTTTAAGAAATGAAAAAGTAACTGAACTAGCAGTTATATTACAAGAAAGCGGTATGCATTGTTTAGGATGCTTGATGGCTCATGGTGAGACATTAGAACAAGCAGCAATGGCACATGGCATTGATGTTGATGAGTTACTTGCAAAACTCAATGCGGTAGTTAGCGAATAATGAAGAATAACGTCATTGGAAACTTAAAATCAGTTGCAAATAGATTGATTGAACTAAGAACGTTCTTTGACTATTCAGTTGAAGATATCGCTGAGAAGTTAAATATAGATGTTGAACTGTATAAGAGTTATGAAAGTGGTAAGACAGAGATTCCTATAAACACAATATATAGGGTTGCCACGTTATTAGATGCTGAACCTGGATATATCATAACTGGGAAATCACCAACAAAAGATGATGCCGTTGTTGTATCAGCAGGACAGGGGGCTCTAGTACAGAGATATGAAGGATATAACTTCACAGCACTGGCTACAGACTTTAAAAAGAAATCAATGAATCCAATGTTAGTTGAAATTGAACCAACACAATCCCCAGAACTAGTTGTTCACGGTGGACAAGAATTTAACTATGTGATTGAAGGTGAGTTGAGAGTTATAGTAGGAGATAACGAATACTTTCTTAGGGAAGGAGACAGTATATTTTTCAATCCTTCAATACCACATGCACAAGTTCCAATGAATAACAAGAGTGCGAAATTTTTAACAGTAATTAACGAATAAGGGAAATAATGAAAAAGAAATATTATATAACTACGGCTATTGCATATACATCAGGAAAGCCACACATAGGAAATACATATGAAATCGTCTTAACAGATTTACTTGCTAGATATAAAAGAATGCAAGGGTATGATGTCTATTTCCAAACTGGTACAGATGAACATGGAATGAAGATTGAAGAAAAGGCAAAGGCTCAAGGTGTTGAACCACAAGCATTTGTTGATAACATAGCGGGCGAAATTAAAAAGATATGGGACTTGATGAATACTTCATATGATAACTTTATTAGGACTACAGACTCATATCATAAAAAACAAGTACAAAAAATTTTTACAAAGTTATATAAACAGGGAGACATATACAAGGGATCATATAGCGGATGGTATTGTACACCATGTGAATCATTTTGGTCTGACAGTCAATTGAAGGACGGAAAGTGTCCTGATTGTGGGCGTGAAGTGAAGAAAGAAAAAGAAGAAGCGTATTTTTTCAACATGCAGAAATATGCAAATCGCCTAATAGAATATTATGAAAAGCATTTAGACTTTATAACGCCAATATCAAGAAAACGTGAAATGTTAAATAACTTTTTGAAGCCAGGGCTACAAGACTTATGCGTATCACGTAGTTCATTCAAATGGGGAATTCCAGTTGAATTTGACAGCAAACATGTAGTGTATGTATGGCTTGATGCATTAGTTAATTACATCACTGGCATTGGATATGATGTAGATGGGAAAAGTGGAGATAAGTACAAGAAATACTGGCCTGCAGATTTACATGTCATAGGGAAAGATATTGTTCGTTTTCATTCAATATACTGGCCTATATTCTTGATGGCACTTGACTTACCATTACCAAAACAAATATTTGGACACCCATGGTTATTGCAAGATGGGGACAAGATGTCTAAATCTAAAAATAACGTTCTATATGCAGACGATTTAGTTAATTTGTTTGGCGTTGATGAAATGAGATATTACTTGCTATCAAGTATGCCACAAGACGATGATGGGTTAATTAGTTATGATTTAATCACAGAGAAAATCAATTCAGACCTAGCAAACGTATATGGTAATTTAGTATCACGTGTTCAAGCTATGATTAATAAATATTTTGACGGAGTACTTTATACGAAAGGTAAAGCCAGTGCAGAACAAGATGACGAATTTAAAAATGCAGTTACTCAAACATATCTTGAGGTAGAAAAAAACATTGATCAATTCAAAGTATCTGATGCACTTGCAAGTATCATGGGTTTGTTTAGGAAAGCAAATAAATATATTGATGTAACGACACCATGGATCTTAGCAAAAGAAAACCAAGAAAGATTAAAGGCAGTTTTATACAATTTAACGGAAGCAATATTGGTTGGGACAACATTGATATCCCCATATATGCCAACAAAAAGCGAAGAAGTATTTAAGATATTCAATACAAACAAAAGAGAGTATAAAGACTTGTCTAAATTTGGATTAATTAAAAATAACCATAAGGTATCTAAAGAAAACAATATCTTATTTAAACGACTAGATATAAAAGAGATTAAGGAGAAGATAACTGTGCAGAAAAGCCTAGAAGAAAATCATGCAAATGTTATATCAATAGATGACTTTAAAAAAGTTGAATTAAAAGTAGGGAAAATACTAGAGGCTTCCAAAGTAGAGAAGTCTGAGAAGTTGTTAAAGTTCGCAATTGATTTAAACGAAGAAAAACCACGCTGTATCGTCTCAGGAATCGCAAAGTATTACAAACCTGAAGAACTTATCGGGAAGAGTGTTTGCGTTGTTACAAACCTAAAGCCAGCCAAATTATGCGGTATTGAGAGCCAAGGGATGATTCTATGTGCAGCAAATGGAGAGCAACTATCTTTGATATCACCAATATCAGAAATGCCACAAGGAAGTGAAATTTCATAGTGGGCATAATTGATACACATTGTCATTTAGATGACCAAAGATTGTATCCAGAATGTGAGGATATTGTTTCTACATTACAAACTAACAACATTGAAAAGGTTATAACCATAGGGGCTAATTATTCAACAAGTCTCAATGCTTTTGATATCGCTCAAAAGTATGAAAACGTATACTGTACCTTAGGTATTCATCCTCATGATGCTAAAGAAGCGACACAAGAGATGTATGATAAATTTGTTGAACTATCTAGCAACAAGAAAGTAGTAGGGATAGGTGAAATTGGCTTAGATTACTATTACAACCTATCAGATCAAGAAACTCAAAAAAAAGTATTTGTAGAACAACTTGAGTTAGCAAATGAACTAAACTTGCCAGTAGCCCTCCACATCCGTGAAGCACTAGGGGAGAGTAAAGACATCCTATTTCAAAATAAACATCTGCTAAACAATGGACTGCTATATCATTGCTATTCAGGAACACCAGAGTTTGCAAAAGAAATTTCAAAGTTAGATCCATATTTTTCGTTTGGTGGAGTATTAACATTCAAAAACGCACAAAAAGCGGTGGATTCAATAAAGGCAATTCCGCTAAATAGAATAGTATTTGAAACAGATGCCCCATATCTTGCTCCAGTTCCATATAGAGGAAAAACAAATTATCCTAAATACATAAACTATGTTGTTGATAAAGCAAGCGAAGTATTAGGAATGGACAGAGAAGAATTAATTAATATAACAACAAACAATGCAAAAACTTTATTTAAAAAACTAAAATAGTATATCTAATCCGATGGATTTGCTGTGGCTTAAAATATATAGGATATTGTAAAAACAGATAGTAATAGCGTATATTTAGAGATATGAAAGCGACAATTGTACTAAATTCAAATATTAACATTGATATCCAAGGCGACTATATAGTTGGTGTTGATGGCGGAATACAGCAAATTCTAAAGCAAGGTAAAATGCCAAATCTTATCATAGGTGATTTTGATTCATACAAAGGAATCCTACCTAACGTTGAAACAATATCTCTTAATGTTGATAAAGATTTAACTGATTCAGAAGTCGCCGTACTTGAGTTAATAAAGCGAGGTTATACAGAAATAAATATCTATGGCGTAGAAGGTGGAAGGCTCGATCATATATATTCAAATATAATGCTAATTGTATTTGCAGGAAGACAAAATATAAAAGCCACAGGTATTCTAGATAACGGACACGTTACATACTTTCAGAAGGGCTCAAACACAATTAATGCTAACCAAGGCGATGTTGTATCAATATTCCCATATGCCAAGACACATCTTAAAAGTTCAAACAATTTGAAATTCCCATTAAAAGAATTATCATTAGAGATTCCCTCAAAAGTCTCAGGACTATCAAACGTTGCATTAGAAGCAAATCCTAGCATAGAAGTATCAGAAGGAGACGGTATAATTTTTGTTATTAAAAATTCAAAATCACAAAACTCGAAATAAAAAGGTGGAATTCCCCCTAAATTTTTCATATATTGTTGTTTAGTTCTAGGATTTATGGCAAAATAAACTCGAAATAAAAAGGTGGAATTCCCCATAAATTTTTCTTGCGAGGCATATATATGATAATTAAACGAGATTATTATCTAAAGAAAATCATAGATAAAAGAGAAAACAGAAGAGTAAAAATTATTACAGGTATAAGAAGATGTGGGAAGTCATACTTGTTATTTGATCTATACAAAAAATACCTATTGTCTGAAGACATAAAAGAAGACCAAATTATATCAATTGCACTTGATGAAGTAGAGAATCTTGAATATAGAAATCCATTTAAATTAAATGAATATATTAAGGGAAAAAGTCAAAATCCAGATCAAATGCACTACGTTTTTATTGATGAAATTCAATTATGTGAGGCGGTATGTAATCCGTACGTAGATAGCAAAGAAAAGAGTGTAACATTTGTTGATGTTTTGCTCGGGCTTATGAAACGTAAGAATTTAGATATTTATGTAACAGGAAGTAATTCTAGAATGCTATCAACTGATGTTCTCACACAGTTTAGAGATCGTGGGGATGAAATACATATAGGACCATTATCATTTGCGGAAGTATATGATTTGTATGAACACAAACAGTCGGCTTTTGAACATTATGCCCTATATGGAGGTATGCCATATATTTATAGTTTAAAAAATCATGAAGAAAAGAGTCGGTATTTAAAGCAACTATTTGAAGAAACATACATTAAGGATATTCTTGAAAGAAATAACATACAAAATGATAGAGAGGTGCTTGAAGTATTGCTTGATTTTACATCTTCTGCTATTGGTTCACTCACAAATCCAACGAAACTTTCAAGAAGATTTTTGTCAGAGAAACAGATTGAAATATCATCTAATACAATTTCCAAGTATCTCAGTTACTTTGAAGAGGCATATGTTATATACCATGCTAAAAGATATGATGTTAAGGGCTCAAGATATTTTTTAACACCACTAAAATATTATTTTTCAGATTTGGGTCTTAGAAATGCAAGATTAAATTTTAGGCAAGTTGAAGATGCACATATAATGGAAAACATTATATATAACGACTTGCTTCGTAGAGGATACGACATAGATGTCGGCGTGGTAGAATACGATTCTAAGAAAGATGGAGAAAGAAAAAAGACTCAACTTGAGGTTGATTTTGTTATAAACCAAGGGCATAAACGGTATTATATTCAATCAGCATTTAACATAGATGCTACAGAGAAAAGAGAACAAGAAACGGCTTCACTGAAGAAAATAGATGATTCATTTAAAAAGATCGTTATTGTAGGAAGAAACATTATTCCAAGACATGATAACGACGGTATTCTGTATGTTGGAATAGAAGAGTTCTTGCTTAATGAAGGAAGCATAGATCTATAATAGACACACAGTGTGTGGCGGATTGGAAAATATAGTTATATACTAGTAATTTCCCAACCCTCACGCTATAGAAATTTAAACAAAACAGCCCAAAATTA